>NZ_JBFAKW010000046.1:0-66793 GCF_040655955.1 Streptomyces sp. NPDC050263
GCCCGTGGCAGATTCGCCACGGGCAGAGGGTGTGCCCCGGTCCTTCTTTTTCCTCGGGCGAGCGATGAGTTCCGGGGGCGGGAGCGGTCGACACTGATGACCGCGTTCCACGCCCAGGAGGTACTCATGACCACCGACGGATTCACCGCGTCTCTCTGGTTCGACGGCCAGGCCGAGGAAGCCGCCCACCACTACGTCTCGATCTTCAAGAACTCCAGCGTCGGCAGGATCAGCCGCTACAACGAGGCCGGACCCGGCGTTGCAGGCTCCGTGCTGGCCGTGGAGTTCACGGCCAACGGGCAGCGGTTCGTCGGCATCAACGGCGGCCCGCACTTCACGTTCAGCGAGGCGATCTCCTTCCAGATCCTCTGCGCGGACCAGGAGGAGATCGACTACTACTGGACCAGGCTCACCGAGAACGGCGGCGAGCCCGGTCCCTGCGGCTGGCTCAAGGACAAGTACGGGCTGTCCTGGCAGGTCGTCCCCGAGGGCCTGATCGACATGGTCACCGACGCCGACGCCGAGAAGGCAGTCCGCACCACCCAGGCCATGTACGCCATGGGCAAGCTCGACATCGCCGCCCTCAAGAAGGCCTACGAGGGCGAGTAGGACAGGTCCTGGGCCTCGGCCAGAATCTCCTTGATCACATGCCGGGAGTTCTCCGCCAGCGTGGGATTGGTGTCCCAGTAGAACGGCAGCTGGATCAGGGAGATCGACAGTGCCCAGCCCCGGCCGCGCGCCCACTCGGCGTCGTCCGCGCCCACCGCCTCGCGGAAGACGCCGCGGGCCGACGCGGGCAGCAGGTTCCAGGCGACGATCAGGTCGACGGCCGGGTCGCCCACCCCCACACAGCCGAAGTCGATCACCGCGGCGAGCCGTCCGTCCTCGACCAGCACATTGCCGGGCGAGAGGTCCCCATGTGCCCAGGCGGGCGGCTCCGAGCGCCCCGGCACCCGCAGTGCCCTCTCCCAGAGGGCGGTGCCCGCGGCGGTGTCGATCCGCCCCCGCAGCTGGGCGAGGGCGTCGCGCGTGGGGGCGTCCCGCTCGGCCAGCGGCACGCCCCGGGGGTTGGGCGGGCCGTCCTGCGCGTCGATCCCGCGCAGGGCGGCCACGAACGCCCCCAGGTCCGCGGCCAGTCGCTCCGGCTTGGCGAGGGCGCCCGCGACCGGGTTGCGGCCGTCCAGCCACCGGTAGACCGACCAGGGCCACGGGAAGCCCTCGCCGGCCGCGCCGGACGCCAGCGGGACCGGCCCCGCGACCGACAGCATCGGGCCGAGCCGGGCCAGCCAGTGCTGCTCGTGGGCCACGCCGTCCACGGCCCCGGGATGGCGGGGCAGCCGTACCACCATGTCGGCGCCGAGACGGAACATCGCGTTCTCGGTCCCGGCGGACGCCAGCCGCCGCACGGGCAGTCCGGCCCACTGCGGGAACTGGGCGGCGACGAGGCGGCTCACCAGCGGGGCGTCGAGGTCGACCTCGTCCGGACGCATCTTGCGTGTCTTCGCAGCACACATGCGTCCCATTGCACGAGGCCGACCTCCGCGCTGTCCAACGGATTTCAGACGCGGTCCGCCGCGATCAGCAGGTACTGGAAGCTGCCGTTCTTGTAGGCGGTCAGGAACGTCTGCTCGATGCCGGTGACCAGATGGTCGGCCTGGCTGCGCAGCTCCCAGTAGGGCAGGGCCGCCTCCGTCAGGTCCTCCACATGGACCGGCACCAGCCGGTTCGCGGCCATCGCCCGGAAGTACGCCGAGCGCGGATGGATGTCGCAGATGTAGTGGGCGTTGATGAGCGACACCTCACGCGAGGCCTGCCCGTAGGTGTCGTTGTAGCAGCCGGTGACGACGACGTACCGGCCGCCGCGGCGCAACAGCCGGGAGTGCTCGGCGAACAGCAGGTCCAGCTCGACGTACATGGACGACTCGTTGTTCCAGGAGGCCGCGTACGCACCGGACTTGAGGCCGGTGTCGAGCATGTTGCGGTGGTGGTACCGCACCTTGTCGTCGACGCCCCGCTTACGGGCCTGCTCGCCTGCGAACTCGGCCTGTTTGGCGGAGATGGTGACGCCGTCCGTGTGGCAGCCGTGGCGCTGGTTCGCGACGATGCTGCCGCCGCCGCGTCCGCAGCCGGCGTCGAAGACGCGGTCGGCGGGGGTGAGCCGGCCCAGGTGGCCGGCCAGCAGTTCGGCCTGGGCGTGCTCCAGCCGGTGCAGCTCGGCGGTGACGGCCTCGCGGCGCAGATCGGCGTCGGGTTCGTCGAGCACCGACCAGTCGGCGTCGCCGATGCCGTAGTGGTGGTGGTAGAGGTCGTCGATCCTGCCGAGTTCGAGGTTGACCGGGTTCTCCTCGGCGTTCCAGTAGTCCGCGACGCGGTTCTGGTACGTGGACTGGGTGGGCACCGGGACGGTCTTGGTGCCGGCGTCGTGGGCTGTGGTCAACGGTGGCTCCTTGAGCTGCTGGATATGACGGTCTGTCAGCAAAGGCGGTCTGTCGGAAACGACGGTCTGTCGGAAACGACGGTCTGCCGGAAACGACGGTCTGCCGGAAATGGTGGAGAAGCGCTGGTCACCGGTTGCCGGTCACCAGTAGTCGGGCAGGTGGTAGCGGTGGGTGTTGGTGGAGTGCCACTCGTGGTTGCCGGCCACCCAGTCCGACAGCCCCTGGAGATAGCGCGCGACGAGCGGCGAGGTGGCGGCGAGCACGGCCGACTCCTCCTCGAACGTCTCCATGATCTGGTTGTGGATCTCGACCGACCGCAGATAGGCGGTCCGCAGACCGCACCGGTCGTTGGCGGCGACGACCTGCGGCAGATTGAGATGCGTGGGGTCGGAGGCCAGCTCCTTCGTGAAGGAGTACAGGTCGTTGACGATCGTGGTGGCGTTGCAGGCGAGCGCCGTGACCCGCTGGACCTCCGGACGGGCGTAGAGCTGCTCGGGCAGTTCGTAGCCGTCGACCGCGTCGACGATCGACAGACAGGGCCGGAAGTTGTTGAACTGCCGCATCACCAGGTACTCCCAGGTCCGCGGCTTGTACCCGGTCTCGCCCCAGGCCGCCTCGGCGAGGTAGCCGAGGTGCAGCCGGGACATGTCGTGCACGAACCGGTCCGTCTGGCTGGGCGTGGCGACGGCCGCGAAGTCCCTGAGCCCCCAGTAGTAGGAGCGCAGCGGACCGTCGGCCTGCATGCCCTGCTCCCACTGCTCCTGGAAGCCGGGCGGGCCGTGGTAGGGGTCGAGCGCCGACTGGGCGAGGACCAGTCGTCCGGCCAGGCCGCTGCGGGAGGCGCCCCGGCCTTCGTCCTCCTCGCAGTAGCAGCTGTCGACCACGTTCTCCGCCAGCAGCAGCTTGCCGGCCGCCGTCAGCCGGTCCAGGTCGAGCGCGGCCGGATGCTGGAGCACCACGGCACGGCCGACCTGGAACCCCGCGAAGTCCCCGTCCCAGGCCGGCGGGAACAGATCGAGACCGCGCGCCCACTCCTCCAGCCGACGATCGACCTCCGCCGCCTTCTCCGGGTCGGCCGGCGCGACCTGCCGGTGTCTGAGGCCCGGGACCGCCCCGCCGCGCCGGGCCCGCACCCCGCTCGCGAGGTCGGGCGGGCCGGGCATCGTGAACCCGGTGCTCATCGCGAACTTCCCGGCTTCACTCGGCGGTCCTGCCGACCTGGACGTTCTCCAGGACCCCGGCGGCGTCCGGCACCAGGACGGCCATCGAGTAGTAGGCGGTCACGAGGTAGCGGATGATCGAGTTGGCGTCGACCCCCATGAACCGTACGTTCAGGCCGGGCTGGAACTCCTCCGGGATGCCCGTCTGGTACAGGCCGACGACCCCCTGGTCGGCCTCGCCGGTGCGCAGCGCGAGGATGCTGCTGGTGTGCTGGGGGCTGATCGGGATCTTGTTGCACGGGAAGATCGGCACCCCGCGCCAGGCCGGGATCTCATGCCCCTCGACGGTGGCCGTGCCCGGCATCAGACCGCGCCGGTTGCACTGCCGGAAGAAGGCCGCGATCGCCTTGGGATGGGCCAGGAACAGCTTGGTCTTGCGCCGCATCGACAGCAGCTCGTCCATGTCGTCCGGGGTCGGCGGGCCGGTGAACGTGCTGGCGCGCTGCGCGTAGTCGACGTTGTGCAGCAGCCCGAACTCCCTGTTGTTGACCAGCTCCCACTCCTGCCGCTCGCGGATCTCCTCGACGGTGAGGCGGAGTTGCTGCTCGGTCTGGTTCATCGGGTCGTTGTAGAGGTCGGCGACCCGGGTGTGGACCTTCAGCACGGTCTGGGTCAGCGACAGCTCGTATTCGCGCGGGGAGAGTTCGTAGTCGACGAAGCCCGCGCCCAGCGTCGGCTCGCCGACATGACCGGCCCGGATCGGCAGGTCGGCCTCGCCCTTGCGGTTCATCGGCAGCCGCTGCCGGGCGGCGTAGGCCGTCAGATGGGCGGCGAGCGACGGCACGCGGCCCACGAACTCCATCAGCACCTCCCACGGCAGGGCCAGCAGCACGCCCGCGGTGTCCGCGCGCACCGAGCTCAGCCACAGCGGGTCGTCCTGCCCGACGGCCTCGTCGCCGAGCTGGTCGCCGCCGGAGACGACCCCGACGATCTCCTCCTCGCCGTACTTTCCGGCGGTGAAGCGGGTGAAGCGGCCGTGCACGACGAGGTACGTCTCCGTGACCGGTTGCCCGGCCTCGAAGACGACCTGCCCGGCCCGCACCTCGCGCACCTGGAAGCGCGAGGAGAGCTCCGCGAGGGTCCCGTTGTCGGAGTAGCCGCGCAGCACGGGCAGCTCGGTCAGGGTCTCCGGGATGGCCCGCACGTCGTTCGCGCCGTTGTGCTCGAACTGCACCCGCCCCCGGCCGACCTTGAGCTGTAGGCGCCGGTTGACGCGGTACGTGCCGCCCTTGACGTCCACCCAGGGCAGCATCCGCAGCAGCCAGCGCGAGCTGATCGCCTGCATCTGGGGTTCGGACTTGTGGGTCGTGGCGAGCTGGCGGGCGGCCCGGGTGCTGAGGCTGGTGAGCTGCCCGTCGGCGGACGGCTGCGGGGCGGGTTCGTCGAGGGCGGGACCGGTGGCGCTGTCCGGTGTGGACACATTCCCTCCAGGAAGGTGCGCGGAGATGAGCGGACCGACCGTCCCCGAAGATCGGGTCGATGATCCGCGGGGACCAGCCAAACACCGTGAGTGACGGGTGGGGTACGGCGTGAAGGGGGCGACTTTCGTGACGCAGAGGTGTAAACCGGTCGCCTGAGGCGGGCGGCGGTTCGTGGGGATCGGCCGCCGCCTTCGCGCGCTCCCGCGCGCCGGGGCGCTCGGGGGTTGCCGAGGGTTGGCTCCGGATTCGGCGCGCGAGTCGACGGCCGGGTGACTAGCGTGAGAAACCGGACAACTCATCTCATCGGGAGGGCCGTCGTCATGGCAGTGCGACCAGAGGGAACCCCTTGCTGGGCCGACGCGATGTTCAGCGACCTGGAGGGCGCCAAGAGCTTCTACGGCGACGTCCTCGGCTGGACCTTCGGCGAGGCGTCGTCGGAGTACGGGAACTACACACAGGCCTACGCCGACGGCAAGGCCGTCGCCGCCGTCGTCCCGCCCATGCCCGGCCAGGAGGGCCAGTCGCAGTGGTGCCTGTACTTCGCCTCGCCGGACGCCGCCGCGACCGCCGGCAAGATCCGTGCCAACGGCGGGGAGGTGCTGATGGAGCCGATGCAGGTCGGCGACTTCGGCACGATGTGCCTGGGGCGCGAGCCCAGCGGCGCGGTGTTCGGCGTGTGGCAGGCGGGCGTCCATGAGGGCTTCGAGGCGCAGTCCGTGCCCGGCGCCTACGGCTGGGCGGAGGTCTTCACCCGCGAGCCCGAGAAGGCGGACCGGTTCCTCACGGCCGTGTTCCCGTACACCGCGCAGCAGATGGAGGACGACGCGATCGACTTCCGCATGTTCAACGTCGGCGACGAGACCGTGCTGGGCCGGATGAAGATGACGGAGGAGTTCCCGCCCGAGGTGCCGTCCTACGTCAACCTGTACTTCGTCGTCGCCGACTGCGACGACGCCGTCGCCAAGGCGACCAAGCTCGGCGCGGTCCTGCGCTTCGGGCCGATGAGCAGCCCGTTCGGCCGGTTCGCGGCCCTCACCGACCCGCAGGGCGCGAACTTCTCGGTGATCGACCTCACGACCACCGAGGGCGAGGTCCCCAGGACCACGCCCGTCTGAGCGGGGCGCACGCGCGGCCATGGCATGATCGTGCGCATGCGTGAACGAGTGGTGGCCGCGTGCGACGGGGCTTCGAAGGGAAACCCCGGGCCGGCGGCCTGGGCGTGGGTGGTCGCGGACGACACGGAGGCGCCGGCCCGCTGGGAGGCGGGCCCGCTCGGCAAGGCCACCAACAACGTCGCCGAACTCACCGCCCTGGAACGCCTGTTGGCGGCGACCGACCCGGCCGTGCCGCTCGAGGTCCGGATGGACTCGCAGTACGCCATGAAGGCCGTCACCACCTGGCTGCCCGGCTGGAAGCGCAACGGCTGGAAGACCAGCGGCGGGAAGCCGGTGGCCAACCAGGAGCTGGTCGTCCGCATCGACGAGCTGCTGGTCGGCCGCTCGGTCGACTTCCGCTACGTGCCCGCCCACCAGGTCGACGGCGACCCGCTGAACGACTTCGCCGACCGCGCCGCCAGCCAGGCGGCGATCGTGCAGCAGCCGGCCGGCAGCGACCAGGGCTCCCCGGAGCCGCCGGCCTCGCCGGACACCCCGAAGGCGAAGTCCGGGGCGAAGTCCGCCCGCTCCGCCGGGGCCAAGTCGCCCCGGCGCGGCGGTGGTTCGTCGTCCCGCACGATCAAGGCCAAGTTCCCCGGCCGCTGTGTGTGCGGCCGCCCGTACGCGGCCGGTGAGGACATCGCCAAGAACGCGCAGGGCTGGGGGCACCCGGAGTGCCGTACGGCGGACGCCGACGCGAGCTGACCGCCGGGGCGACGATCAGTCGGCGTCGAACGTGTAGTGGGCGGTGTGATCGAGAAGGTCCGCCGGCGTGGTGTCGTTCCAGGGCTTCATCGTCTCGTGGAGGTCGACGACGTCCGGCGTCCCGCCGCCCGGGAGGTACGCGGAACCGGGGTGCCGGCGCTGCCACCGGGCCCACAGCTTGTCCACGTAGGCGTGGTGCAGCCAGAACACCGGGTCGTTGGGGGAGACCCCGGACGCCATCTGCCCGCCGACCCACACATGGACCCGGTTGTGCAGATTGACCCCGCGCCAGCCCTCCAGGTGGTTGCGGAAGCCGTCGGAGGCGCTGTTCCAGGGGGCCGTGTCGTACGTCGGCATCGCCAGCACCGACTCGACCTCGGCGCGGGAGGGCAGCTCGCGGATGCTCGCCCCGAGCGAGCGCCGCAGGTAAGTGCGGCCGTCCACCCGGACGTCGACGGGCCAGTCTCCCGCTGCCGCGGCGAACGGCCCGTCCATCACCCGGCCGTCCCGGCTGCGCCCGCTGCCGCCGAGGAAGTCCGGCGCCCACAACGTCGAACGCGTCGAACGGTCGGCGGACCAGTCCCAGTACGGCAGCGCCACCGACGCGCCCACCGACTGGAGCGCCCGCTCGAACTCCAGCAGGAATCTGCGGTGCCACGGCAGGAAGGACGGCGAACGGTGGCCGGTGCGCTCGCCGTTGTCGGTGTCGCCGAGGATGAACGCGTTGTGCGTGGTGACGAAGGCGTCGTAGCGGCCGGTGCGCTTGAGTTCGAGGACGGCGGCGACGAACCGCCGCTTCTCGTCGGCGGTCAGGGACGCCTGGTTCTTGCGGACGGTCATGTGCGGTGCTCCAAAGGTGCGCTGAAGTAGGACGTCGGCTTGTCAGTTGGCGGGGAACGGGACGAGCCGGGCGCCCTGGAGCTCGTCCACGGCGGCCCGGGCGGCGGCGCGTGGAGTGGGCGCCGGGTCGTAGTGACTGACCACGCTGATCCAGGTGCCGTCGGCGTTCCGCATCACATGCAGCTCGACCCCGTCGATGTGCACGGCGTAGCCGCCGCCGTGGTGATGACCGCCTCCCGCGGTGGGCCGGCCCTGTATCCGGCGTCCCTGGTAGACCTCGTCGAAGGAGTCGGGGGAAGGGGATGGGCCCGGGTGGCGGTCGGCTGCCTGGGCGGCGGCCGGTGGGGAGCCTGCGGCGAGGACGGCTGCCGCGGTGAGTGCGCGACGACGGCTGAGTTCCGGCATGCGGGACCTCCTGGGGTGCGTTCGGTTGACGACCCCGCATGCCTGTCGACCGGGAGGAGAAGGGGAGAAATCGCCCGTGACCGGTTGGCTGCGATCCGGACATTCGATTACATGTCGTGCAATCTTGAACGAAGATGATCTTGCCGCGGGCGGGGCTCGCGCGGGGCGGAAGCGGCAATTCCTTTCCGTCCGGCCGCTGCTTCCGGTGGTCTTTTGCGTACCGGTGCGGCCTCGGTGGTGTGGCTCACGTGCGGAAAGCGGCGCGAACGGGCAGGTGGGGCGTCGGCCGAGGGGCGTCGAGCCCTGCTACCCTGCGTCGTCAATCGAACACGTCTGGTAACTCCTGGGAGTGCGCGTGAAGGTCGCCTGTGTCGGCGGCGGGCCCGCCGGCCTCTACCTCTCGATCCTGCTCAAGCGGCAGGACCCGTCCCACGACATCACCGTCCACGAGCGCAACCCCGAGGGCTCGACCTACGGCTGGGGCGTCACCTACTGGCGGGCGCTCCTCGACAGACTCCACGTCTGCGACCCCGAGTCGGCGCGGGCGATCGAGGAGAACTCCGTCCGCTGGAACCAGGGCGTCGCCCACGTACGGGACCTCGCGACCCGTCGGCCCGGCGACGAGGGGCACGGCATCGGCCGGCACAAGCTGCTGGAGATCCTCGCCGACCGCGCCCGCGCACTCGGCGTACGACTGGAGTTCGAAAGCGAGATCACCGCCGAGCGACTGCCGGACGCCGACCTCGTCGTGGCCGGCGACGGGGTCCACAGCGCCCTGCGCACCCACCACGCCGACGACTTCGGGGCCGAACTCACCCCCGGCCGCAACTCCTACGTCTGGCTCGGCACCACCAAGGTCTTCGACTCCTTCACCTTCGCCTTCGTGGAGACCGGGCACGGCTGGATCTGGTGCTACGGCTACCCCTTCAGCGCCGAGCGGAGCACCTGCGTGATCGAGTGCGCGCCCGAGACCCTGGCCGGGCTCGGCCTGGACCGGGCGAGCGAGGCCGACGGCCTGGCCGACCTGGAGAAACTGTTCGCGCACATCCTCGACGGCCACCCTCTGACCGGCCGCGCGACGGCGGCCGACGGCGGCTCCCCGTGGCTGACCTTCCGCACGCTCACCAACCGCACCTGGCACCGCGACAACCTCGTCCTCCTCGGCGACGCCGCCCACACCACCCACTACTCGATCGGCGCCGGCACCACCCTCGCCCTGGAGGACGCCATCGCCCTCGCCGAGGCGCTGCGGGAGTGCGCCGACCTCCCGGACGCCCTCGCCCGCTACGAACGCGAACGCAAGTCCGCCCTGCTGACCCCGCAGAGCGCCGCCCGCTACAGCGCCCAGTGGTACGAGAACCTCGCCCGCTACATCCACCTCCCCCCGGAGCGGATGTTCGCCCTGCTCGGCCAGCGTCACTCGCCCCTGCTGCCTTATGTCCCGCCCCAGCTCTACTACCGGCTCGACAAGGCCGCCGGGCAACTGGAAGCCCTGCGCCGGTTCAAGCGCTGGCTGGGGCCGAAACTGGCCCGCGGCGCGCACACAAGGGCGCTGACCTCGCGCGACTAGCCGAGCGAACCTTGGGTGAATGACAATTCACCGCTACGGTGAATTGTCATTCACCCATTTTCGTGTCGCACCGGCCGCTGGAGTGTCCATGGCGTCGCCCGCTCCGATACCCGCCCCGACCAGGGGAGGCACAGGTCTGCGGACCCGGCTCACCATCCCGGTCCTGGCGTACTGCGGCATCCTCATGGCGGTCATGCAGACCGTCGTCGTGCCCCTGTTGCCCGATCTGCCCCGGCTGACCGGCGCCTCGGCGGGCGCGGTCTCCTGGATGGTGACCGCCTCGCTGCTGTCCGGCGCGGTCCTCACCCCGGTCCTCGGCCGGGCCGGCGACATGTACGGCAAGCGGCGCGTGCTGCTCCTGTCGTTCGGCCTGATGGCCGCCGGCTCGGTGATCTGCGCCCTCACCTCCGACATCCGGGTACTGATCGCGGCCCGCGCGCTCCAGGGCGCCGCCTCCTCCGTCGTCCCGCTGTCCATCAGCATCCTGCGCGACGAACTGCCGCTGGAGCGCCGGGGTTCCGCCGTGGCGCTGATGAGCTCCACCGTCGGGATCGGCGCGGCGCTGGGGCTGCCCGCGGCGGCCGTGGTCGTGCAGTACGCGAACTGGCACGTGATGTTCTGGGTGACCGCCGTCCTCGGCGCGACCGGCGTCGCGCTGATCCGGTGGGCGGTTCCGGAGTCACCGGTGCGCGAGCCGGGCCGGTTCGACGTGACGGGCGCGCTCGGGCTGGCCGCCGGGCTGATCTGCCTGCTCCTCGCGGTGTCCCAGGGCGGCCAGTGGGGCTGGACGAGCGCCCGGATCGTCGCTCTGTTCGGCGGTTCCGCGGTGGTTCTCGGCCTGTGGTGGTGGCAGCAGCTGCGCTCCGAACGGCCGCTGGTCGACCTGCGGTTGGTCTCCCGGCCCAGGGTCGGCCTGTCCCACGTGGCCGCGCTCCTGACCGGCTTCGCCTTCTACGCCAACTCGCTGGTCACCGCCCAGTTGGTGCAGGCCCCGGAGGAGAGCGGGTACGGGCTCGGGCTGTCCATCGTCCAGACGGGGCTGTGTCTGCTCCCCGGCGGCATCACCATGCTGCTGTTCTCGCCGCTCTCCGCGCGTATCTCCGAGGCGCGCGGTCCGCGGATCACCCTCGCCCTGGGGGCCGCCGTCATCGCCTCCGGGTACGCCCTGCGCGTCGTCGACAGCCACGAACTGTGGATGATCATGGTGGGCGCGACGGTCGTGGCGACCGGTACCACGCTCGCCTACTCGGCGCTGCCCGCGCTGATCCTGCGGGCCGTCCCGGCCGGGCAGACCGCCTCGGCCAACGGCGTCAACGTCCTGATGCGCACGATCGGACAGGCCGTCTCCAGCGCCGCCGTGGCCGCCGTTCTCGTGCACCACACCAGCCTGGTCGGTGGGGCCCCGGTGCCGACGCTGCACGGCTATCTGCTGGCCTTCGGCGTCGCGGGCGCGGTGGCCCTGGCCGCGTGCGCCGTGGCGCTCACCATCCCCGGCGACGCCGGCCCGGACGACGGCCCGGACGACGGCCCGCAGGACACGCGGCGTGGCCAGGGCCGGACCACCCGGTCCGTGAGCGGCGGGGTGATGGAGGGAGCATGAGCACCGTGAGCACTCCACCCGACGCCTCGGCCGTGAGCAACCCTCCGGCCCCCGCCCGGCGCGACGCCGAGGCGACCAAGACGGCCATCCTGCGCGCCGCCCGGTACCTCCTCGCCCGTCAGGCGCACGCCGACATCACCCTCAAGGCCGTCGCGGAGCGCGCCGGGGTGAGCGCGCCGCTGGTCCTGAAGTACTTCGGCAACAAGGACGCCCTGTTCGCCCGTGTGATGTCCTTCCAGGAGGACGCCGACGCCCTGCTGGACGCCCCGCTGGACGAGCTGGGCCGGCACATGGTCCGGCATGTGCTGGTCAGTCAGCGCGAGCGCGGCGCCGACCCGGTCCTGCGCATCGCGTTCGCGCCCCTGCACGGCGACCACGGCGATGTCCTGCGCGCCAACTTCCGCGCCCAGGTGACCGATCGCCTCGCCGCGCGGCTCACCGGCCCCGAGGCGGGCGTCCGCGCCGAGCTCGCCGTGGCCGCCCTGCTCGGCCTCGGCGTGATGTTCGGCATCGCCCGCGGGAGCGAACTGCGGGCGCTGCCGGTCGAACAGATCGTCGACCGGTACGCGCCGACGGTGCAGACACACCTGGACGGCCGGGACCCGGCCCAGGACGTGTCCTAGGAGAACAACCGCCCGTGCAGGGGCGCGCGGAACACCCGGTGCGGGTCCAGCCGTCGCAGTACGTCCGCCGCCTCGTCCCACGCGTCGCCGAAGGACTCCGGGACCACGGTCCCGAGCACCTCGTCGTCGCTCCCCGCGGCCTCGTCGGTGTACCCCCAGCCCTTCGACCACTCCACCCGGGTCAGGCCGAGGGCGCCCTCGTACGTCGTGAGCAGGAAGCCTTCCAGCTCACGGTAGAACGCGGCGGCGTGCTCAGTCCCCGGCAGCGTCAGGACGTCCAGCCAGACGGCCGTGTCCCACTCGGGGTGGTCCGGGTCGGGCCGCAGCGCGGAGAGCGACGGCGGCCGGGCGCCGTCGAGTTCGGTCTCCGCGGGATCGTCGAGACCGGTCACCCAGATCTCCACCGACCCGTTGACGGGGAAGCGTCCCAGAGCCGCGTACGCGGCCAGCCGCTCCCGGTAGAAGGCGGTGAACTCGGCCACGACGCGTTGCACTCGGTCCCGGCGGGTCAGGGCCCGCGGTGTCGACGAGCAGGACGGGCGTGTCCGACGGCGTGTCCTGCGGGACGGTGAGCGGCGACCAGCCGTGCGACGCGCCCCGGGGCCGGACCGTCCAGCCGTGCCGCCAGGCTCAGTCGACGACGTCGACGACCTGGTCCGGGTTTGCGGGCGCGCAGGCCCACAGGCCGGTCACGGTGATCTCGCCGTCCCAGTTCCGGTACCCCGTACGGGACAGGGACACCTCCGGGGGGAAGTCCGGCAGTCGCTCCGCCGCGACGGCCGGATCGGCGGCCACCAGGACGGGTCCGGCGGCCAGGGCGGCGGCCGTGGTGCGCAGGAAGCCGCGGCGGGTCCAGGAGCGGGTCCAGGAGGGGTCTCCCGGCTGATGGTTGCTCGGTGAACTACCAGTCACGCACTCACGCTGGGGGTCGGTTGGCATGTACGCCCGCCCTGTCGAACGGCATCACCCTTGTGGGTGAACGATTCACAGGTGGCGGCTCCGGAGCGGCCCGTTCCGCGGCACGCTGCGGCGGATGACAGACTGACGCCATGGACGAGCGCGAATTCGGTAGGTCTGGTCAGCACGCATCCGTCGTCGGTCTCGGCACCTGGCAGTTGGGGGCCGACTGGGGAGACGTCGACGACAAGGAGGCCCTGGCGGTTCTGGAGGCGGCGGCCGAGTCGGGAGTGACCTTCTTCGACACCGCCGACGTCTACGGAGACGGACGCAGCGAGCAGACCATCGCCACGTTCCTCGCCGGCCGGCCCGATCTGCATGTGCTGGTCGCCACCAAGATGGGCCGCCGCCTCGACCAGATCCCCGAGAACTACGTCCTGGACAACTTCCGGGCCTGGAACGACCGCTCCCGCCGCAACCTCGGCGTCGACCGCATCGACCTGGTCCAGCTGCACTGCCCGCCCACCCCCGTCTACTCCGGCGACGAGGTGTTCGACGCCCTCGACACGCTCGTCGAGGAGGAGCGCATCGCGCGGTACGGCGTCAGTGTCGAGACCTGCGCCGAGGCCCTCACCGCGATCGCCCGGCCGGGCGTGGCGAGCGTCCAGATCATCCTCAACCCGTTCCGGCTGAAGCCCCTGTACGAGGTGCTTCCGGCGGCCCGCGAGGCGGGCGTCGGCATCATCGCCAGGGTCCCGCTCGCCTCCGGCCTGCTCTCCGGCAAGTACACCAAGGACACCGTCTTCCCGGAGAACGACCACCGCACCTACAACCGGCACGGCGAGTCCTTCGACCAGGGCGAGACCTTCTCCGGCGTCGACTACGCCACCGGCGTCGAGGCCGCCGTCGAGTTCGCGGCCCTCGCCCCCGAGGGATGCACCCCGGCCCAGCTGGCGCTGCGCTGGATCGTCCAGCAGCCCGGCGTGACCACGGTGATCCCGGGCGCCCGCTCGCCCGAGCAGGCCCGGGCCAACGCGGCCGCTGCCAGGCTCCCGGAGCTCTCCGCCGAGACCCTCGCGGCCGTCCGCGACCTCTACGACCGGCGGATCAAGGAGCAGGTCGAGGGACGCTGGTAGGCCTACCGGGGCGGTGATCGCGGGACGCTCGCCGCCCACGGGGTACTCGGCCGGGGGGAGAGGGACCGAAGGTCCCTCGCACCGGGCGGAGGAGGCCACGTGACGGACACGGCGGGAGCCGAAGAACGCAAGGGGCGTGACGAGACCGAGGAGGAGAGAGCCGACCGCATGTGGGGGGAGCTCATCCAGGAGATCCGGGTCGCGCAGACGGGCGTGCAGATCCTCTTCGGCTTCCTGCTGACCGTCGTGTTCACCCCGCGCTACGCGGACCTGCGCGACTCCGACCAGGTCATCTACATCGTGACCGTCGTGCTGGGCGCCTGCGCGACCGGCGCCCTCATCGGTCCCGTCTCCCTGCACCGCCTGGTCTCCGGGCGCCAGGTGAAACCGCAGGCGGTGCGATGGGCGTCCCGGCTGACCCTCGTCGGCCTCCTGTTGCTGCTCGCCACCATGACGTCCTCACTGCTGCTGATCCTGCGGGTGGCCACCGACGACGACTACGTGCCGTGGTTGGTCGCCGCAGTGGTCATGTGGTACGGGCTGTGCTGGTTGGCAGTGCCGCTGTGGACCCGGTGGCGCTATACGACGGAATGACGACGGCTTCGGCGCCGGCGCGGGTCGCCTGCAGTGCCGTGAGCTGCCGGTCGTGCACCCGGCTCAGCAGCAGGACCGACACCGTGGCGCCGATCAGCGCGCAGAACATGTCCCACTGCGTGTCCCACACATCGCCCTGGGTGGCCAGGAACGCGTCCGCAGCCTGACCGCCGATCACGGCCGCCGCCCACTCGAACATCTCGAACACCGCGCTGAACGCCAGACACGCGCACACGGTCAGCGGGGCCAGCCAACGGCTGCCGCGCAGCGGCGACGTGCGGCTGAGCAGCTCCCGCACCAGGATCGCCGGCACGAACCCCTGCATGAGGTGGCCGAACCGGTCGTACGGATTGCGCTCCAGGCCGAACGTGTCCCGCACCCAGTCGCCGAGCGGCACCCGTGCGTACGTGTAGTGGCCGCCCAGCGCCAGCACCAGCGCGTGGAACGCGAGCAGACAGCACAGCAGACCGGTGAGCGGGAAGCGCCGCCAGGTCAGCACGATCACCGGCAGGCCCACCAGCGCCCACACCGTCTCCAGGAGCCAGGTGGTCGGGTCGTACGCGTGCCAGGCCGACAGGGCCAGGCCCACGACCACCAGCCCGGCGCACACGACGGGCAGCGAACCGCGCGGTGCGGGACGTACAGCGGACATCGGGGCGCTCCTTGAAAGATGAACGTCTTGGGAGCCCCCATCGTCCGGCCGTGCGCCGGGCGGTGGCATGAGTACGGCTACTCAGCCCCGGCTGCGTTGCCGCGCGCACCCCGCAGCGCGGAGATACAGCTGCCGATCGCCTGCTGGAGTTCCTCCAACTGCTGCACCATGTCGTCCTCGTAGAACTCCTGCGCGTCGTCGAAGGTGAGCTCCTCGAACACCTTCGTCGCCCGCGACAGGCTGCTGTAGAACTTCGTGCGCCGCTCCTGGACGCGCAGCTCGGGATCGGCCTCCACCGTCTCGACGACCAGGTTCTTCATCGTGTCGTAGGCCTCGGTCGCCCACTCGCCGGCGTCCTCGCCTTCGTCCAGCTCGTCGAGCAGGGACAGATGGCGTTCGGCCTCCTGGCGCAGCTCGACCGGCGCGTCCACCGTCTGCCCGGCGGGCGTCTTGATCTGGCCGGACTCGGCGATCTGCCGCACATACCCGATCCGGTCGGCCGAGCGGCTCTCGCTGGCCACGGCCTTCTTCAGGTCGTCGGTGCGCACGACGTCCCGGGCCAGCTCGGTCTGGAGGTCCGGGTCCTCCTTGATGCGGTCCAGCAGGGCGGCGCGGGCCGCGCGGGCGGTCGAGGGGTCGGCGAGGATCGCGGCGCGCAGGGCGGTGGGGTTCTCCGCGACCTCCAGCGCCTTCGTCGGGCGGATGCCCTCCGCCTCGGCGGCCTCCGCGATCGCGGTGCCGCGCTCGGAGGTCGCGCTGGAGCGGGAGACGTAGAACGTCAGCCACACGTCGGCGTCCGGCAGTTCGACCTCCTGACCCGGCGCCAGCTCCTCGAAGTGCGGGACGAGGCCGTCGTCGGCGGCCCGGTCCCACGCCTTGTAGTAGCGCATGACGCGCTCGGGGGAGCAGCCGGCCAGTTCGGCGAACTCCTTCGCCGACACCTTCGGCGTCTCGTCCGCGCTCTGCCCGCCGGGCCGGACGCTGCGCGCCACCATCAGGCCGAAGGCCCACCCGCCGGTCCGCGCGTAGACGCCGAACTCGCGCGCGTCCCGCGCCACGAGGTCGGACAGGGGCACGACGACGAAGTCCTCGGCGGAGGTCTCGGCGGGCGTCTCGGGCAGGTCGATCGCCAGGGTCACGGGATGACGCTCCTCTGCGGGCTGCGGGCTGCGGGCTGCGGGCTGCTGGACATGGGATCAGCACTGCGAAAGTGCAGACCGGCAGCCTATCCGCGCCCGCCCGCGCGCTTTGACAGGCCCGCGCGGGGGCGAGGGAGGATACGGGCATGAGCCTGCGCCCGCTGCCTTCGAGCACCCCGTCCGCCCAAGGCGTCGACGCCCGCGGCGTCCTCGCC
The DNA here is from genome assembly GCF_040655955.1 of Streptomyces sp. NPDC050263. Lineage (NCBI taxonomy): Bacteria > Bacillati > Actinomycetota > Actinomycetes > Kitasatosporales > Streptomycetaceae > Streptomyces > Streptomyces sp. NPDC050263. Next base: position 16,610 of record NZ_JBFAKW010000046.1, read on the forward strand.
TTCCTCGACGCCGTCGAGTCCGCCGCGAACGTCGAGCCGCACAGCCTGATGATCCTGCGCCACGGCCGGCTCGTCGCCGCCGGCTGGTGGGCGCCGTACACCCCCGACCGGCTCCACCTGCTGTACTCGCTCAGCAAGAGTTTCACGGCCACGGCCGCCGGGTTCGCCCTCGCCGAGGGGCTGATCGGCCTCGACGACCCCGTGCTCTCGTACTTCCCGGAGCTCGACGCGGACATCACCGACCCGCGCAGCCGGGCGATGCTGGTGCGGCACGTGGCGGCGATGGCGAGCGGCCATGAGGCCGAGACCTACGAGCGGGCGCACGCCCTCGACCCCGACGACCTCGTCCGCGGCTTCCTGCTGCTGCCGCCGGACCGCGACCCGGGAACCGTGTTCGCCTACAACCAGCCCGCCACCTACACCCTCGCGGCGATCCTGCGGCGCGTCACCGGCCAGCCGCTCACCGCGTACCTGCGGCCGCGCCTGCTCGACCCGCTCGGCATCGGCGAGGTCGCCTGGCAGACCGGCCGCTCCGGCCACGAGCTCGGCTTCAGCGGGCTGCACGCCACCACCGACGCGATCGCCCGGCTGGGGCAGCTGTACCTGGACGAGGGCGTCTGGGAGGGCGAGCGGCTGCTGTCGCCGGAGTGGGTCGCAGAGGCGACGCGCGCGCACATAGCGACGGCGTCCGGCACGCCGGACGACGCCGACCGCCCGGACTGGGCCCGCGGCTACGGCTTCCAGTTCTGGCGCTCCCGGCACGGCTACCGCGGCGACGGGGCCTACGGGCAGTTCTGCCTGGTCCTGCCCGAGCAGGATGCCGTGATCGCCGCGACCGGGGCGACGCAGGACATGCAGGCCATGCTCGACCTCGTCTGGGAGCACCTGGTGCCCGCGTTCCGGCCCGGGCCGCTGACCGGCCGCGAGGACGCCGACGCGGCCCTCGCGGAGCGCCTGACGCGGCTCGCGCTTCCCCCGGCCCCCGGAAAGCCCGCGCCGCCGGAGCGGGACGGGGAGTGGACGGGCGCCGGGTTCACCCCCTCCGGCGGCGTCTGCGCCGACCGGCCGGGGCTGACCGGCGTCACCGTCACCGGGGACGCCGACGGCTGGACGCTGAGCCTCGCCGAGGAGGGCCGGGACCTGGCGCTGCCCCTGGGGTCCGGCGGCTGGCAGGTGACCGACGGGCCGCTGCCCATCGCGGTCAGCGGCGGCTGGACCGACGGCGCCACGCTCGCCGCGCACGTCGCGTTCCTGGAGACCCCGCACCGACTGCGGGTGACCTGCTCCCTCGACGACCGGACCTTCACCGCCCGCTGGGACACCGAGCCACTGCACGGCGGCCCGCTGCACTCGGTGCGCGCACCGCGTCGCTCACCCGGGTCAGGTGGCTGAACCCGGGCGGAAGGTCGCCAGGAACGTGTCCAGGGCCTCCTCGCTGGCGTCCTCGTCCCAGTCCGCGACCGGCGTGGTCCAGCGCAGGGAGAAGCTGCGGTGCCCGCCGAGGAGGAACCCGCGCCCGAACGTACGCACCTGGGTGCCGTCGGCGTCCACGAGCCACTCCATGTCGGCGGCCTTGTATCCCTGGTACGTCGTCGCCGAGATCGCGCCGATCCGCTGAAAACCGGCGTCCTTTTTGAGAGCGGGCTCGACGTCGTTCCGCCAGACGGCGACCGGGTCCGATCCGGCGCTCTCGCTGTAGGTCACCGCGAGGGTGCGCGGATCGCCGGCCGCCCCGAAGGTGACGCGGTACGAGTTGTCGGCCCCTTTCGTGGTGTCCAGCCGCTTCCAGCCCTTGGGCAGGGCGACCGAGAAGCCCTCGGACGCCCGGTAGACGCGGTAGCCGTCCGGGAGGCCGCCGGCGGAGGCGGAGGGCGACGGGGAGGCGCTCGGGGACGGGCTGCTCGGCGCGGTCGCGGTCGGGGTCGGTGTGGGGAGCGCCGTCACGGTGTCTCTTCCGCCGGCGGCGTCCTCACCGGGCACCGTGGGGGGCGCGGACGGCGTGGCCTGCGCGCCGCCCGCCGCCGTGTCCTCGGTGCCGGGCAGCTGGTGGGTCACGGCGAGGGCGGCGACCGCCACGGTGACGACGGCCAGCGCCGTCCCGGCCGCCATGGCCCGGCCGCTCCACTGCGGGCCGGCATACCGGGCGGCGGCGCGGACCCGCTGTAACCGGGGCGCGGGCGTCGCGGAGTGCGGATCCTCCTCCAGCACCCGGGTGAGGGACTGGCGTACGACCGTCCGGGTCAGCCGATCGCGGGAGTCCTTGCGCAGCAGCCCCTGCACGGTCGGGGTGAGCGAACCGGCCCGCAGCGGGGCGCGCAGCGGCAGCCGGTCCACCCCCTTCAGCGTGCTCTCGGGCCGGTCCCGGTCCCGGTACGGCGGCCGCCCCTCGACCATCGCGTACAGCATCGCGCCCAGCGCCCACATGTCGGCCGCCGGACCGATCCGCTCGTCACGGGCCTGCTCGGGCGAGGCGTACGACGGCGCTGCCACGCGCGGCGCGAGCGTCGCGCCCGCCAGTCCGAACCCGGTGAGGACGAGCGGGCCCCCGGTTCGCAGGAAGACCTGGCCGGGGCTCAGCTCGCCGTGGGTGATGCCCTCACCGTGCGCGGCCTCGAGCACATCGAGCAGTTGCAGCCCGATCGACGCGGCCTTGGCCGTGCTGAACGCGCCCTTCTGGGAGAGAAGTTGGCCCAGCGGGAGACCGTCGATCCACTCGGTGACGGTCCACAGGGAGCCTTCCTCCTGGACGGCGTCGACGACCGCGGCGATCCGGCCCGGGCACAGGCCGGCCATCGTCTCCGACACCCGCAGCACCCGGTCGGCGGCCTGGCGGGCCTTCTCCTCGCCCTGGTCGACGGGCAGCCCGATCCTGGTGACCAGGCACGGCCGGGCCGCCCCGGTGTCCTCGACGTACTCGCCGTACCAGCTGACGCGGTTCGTCTCCCGGTGGACGACGTCGAGCAGCCGGTACCTCCCGGCGACCAACTCGTGCGTGGAGACGTGCGTCTTGACCATGGTCATCCCTCGCTGAACCGCTGGTACTCACCTTTCCCAGTGGTACGACCGGTGCGAGGGGGTCCGTTCAATTGGGCGGCAACTCCGTCGTGATTTCTGTCTTTCATTCAAAGAGTCGCCGGTTTGGCGTGACGTTTCGGCGCGCGCATGTACGAGAAAAGGGAATTGCCGGGGCTTGTCGGGAGTTCGCGACCGGGGTCCCGCCCTGCGGTGTAACCAGCGGTAAGAGGATCCGCCGAGGGTCTGCCGAGGCTCATTGGGGATCTCGAAAACGACCTTCTCGACCCTGGTTCATTCCTGCTCGGAGGCTCTCTCGACGGATTTCCCTAACCGATCGCGAACTGATCCGTCCAAGCTGTCATGTCCGCGATCGTCGCGTTGCCCCCGCAGACCACCAGTCCCAGCCGTGCGCCGTCCCCCACCCGTGCCACGACCTCCCGCGCCGCGGGCAGGAGACAGCCGGCCGCCGGTTCGGTCCACAGCTTGGCGTGCTCGGCGAGGTCCAGGGAGCCCCGGACGGCCTCCCGGTCGGGAACCACCAGCACCTCGGTGACCAGAGCGGAGACATGGTCGTACGTCAACTGCGAGACGCTGGGCGCGCTGAGGGTGGAGACGATCGACGACAGCGCCACCCGGACCGGGCCGCCCGCCGCCAACGCCTCCGACATCGCCTGCGCGCCCTCGGTCTCCACACCCCAGATCCGCAGGTCCGGGCGGCGGGCGTGCAGGGCCGCGGCGACACCGGCGATCAGCCCGCCGCCCCCGACGCTGACCAGCACGTCCGTCAGCTCACCGGCGTCGGAGGCCAGCTCCAGGCCGACCGTGCCCTGCCCGGCGACGACCACCGGATCGTCGAACGGGTGCACCAGCGTGAAGCCCTCGTCCCGCAACCGATCCGCCAGCGAGAACGCGCCGTCCATGGTGTCGGTGAGCCGCACCGAGGCGCCGGCCGCCTCCGCGATCTCCACGGCACGGGCGGGCGCCGAACGCGGCATCACGACCGTGGCCTTCACCTCCAGCGCCGCCGCCATGGCCGCGAGCGCGATCCCGTGGTTCCCGCCGCTCACCGCCACGACCCCGGCGGCCCGCTCGGCCTCGCTCAACGACAACAGCTTCGCCGCCACCCCGCGCGCCTTGAACGAACCGGTGCGTTGGAGGAGTTCCAGCTTCGTGGTCACGGGGACACCGAGCAGCGCGGTCAGGCCGGGGCTGGGCACGGTCGGGGTACGGACCACATGTCCGGCGATCCGCTCGGAGGCGGCTTCGATGTCCGTGATGCCGATCAAGGCAGTCACCCTTCTTTCCGGTTGCGTCATCAGTATCGGGGCAGGTCGGGGCAGGTCGGGGCCGGGGCGGGTCAGGCGCCGAAGAGCTGGGTCCAGTACGTGCCCGACGGGCCGCCGCCCGCGAAGCCGACTCCTATGTGGGTGAAGGCGGGCTTGAGGATGTTGGCGCGGTGACCTGGGCTGTTCATCCAGCCCTCGACCACCTCGGCGGCGGAGCGCTGGCCGCAGGCGATGTTCTCGCCGATGGTCCGCCGGGTGCTGCCCGCGGCCGCGGCCCGGTCCCACGGCCGGCTCCCCTCGGGCGAGGTGTGGGAGTAGAAGGCGCGCGCTGCCATGTCCGCGCTGTACGCCTGGGCGGCGGTGGCGAGCAGCCGGTCGACGGCGAGCGGGCGCAGCCCGGTCCGGGCCCGCTCGCGGTTGGTGAGATCGACGACCTCGGCGGCCGTCCGCGCCAGTCCGTCCGGCGTGAGCGGGCTCGCCCACACGGCGGTCCAGTAGGCGGTGCCGCGATGATCGGTGACGTGCGCCAGGGCGGTGTGGGTGAACGCCGGTTCGAGCAGGGTGCGGCGGGCCTGGTCGGTGCGCAGGCAGTAGTCGATGAACCCGGCGGGCGTGCGGGGACCGGAGACCAGGTGCTCGCCCACGGCGAGATACCGGTATCCGGCGGCCGTGACCCGTTGGTGGAGCGAGACGCCGTCCCGGCCCTCGATGCCCAGGCGTCCGGCGGCGGCCATGGCGGCGGCGTGCCCCGCGGCGGCGGCGGCGAGCCGTGCGTCCAGCGAGACGGCCGGCGAACCGGCGGCGGCACGGGCGGGGTTGACGAGGGCGAGGACGCCGTCGGGGTCGGATGGCGCGGGAGGCGAGGCGGGACGCGCGGGCAGGATGCCGGAGCGGACGCCACGGGGGCCGGGGCCGGGCGGCGAGGCAGGGCGCGCGTGCGGGACGGAGGGTGGCCGGCCACCGGCGGTGGGGCCGGGCGGCGCGGAGGCTGCGGGCTGCCGCTGCGGCCGGCCGGCGACCCGTGCGCGACCATCGCGCTGTGGGTCGGCAGGGGTTCGGTCGGCTGCCGTGGCCGCCGTGCTGTCCTCGGCGACGTCCACCCCGAAGTCCCTGGCCAGGCCCGCCAGTCCGTCCGCGTACCCCTGGCCGAGCGCCCGCAGTTTCCAGCCGTCGCCCCGCCGGTAGAGCTCCGCGAGCAGCAGGACCGTCTCGGCTCGCGAGGGCGGCGGTGTGAACCGGGCCAGCGTGCGGCCGTGCGGGTCGGTGACGTGGAGCGTGGGAACGGGCAGGCGGGCCACAGGCGTGCCCGGCTCGGCGGCGCTGACGACCACCGTGACCCGGGTGGCGCCGGCCCGCAGCCTGCCGGGTTCCAGCGTCAGCGTGTCGCCCTGGAGCCGGGCCCCCGGCGCCGTCGGCTGGTTGTAGAACACGAAGTCGGCGTCGCCCCGGACGCGGCCGCTGTCGTCGGTCACGAGCGCACAGACGTCGAAGGGGCCGGGTACCCGGACGGCCAGGGCGCCGCCCGGGAGGGGCAGGTTGCCCCCGGGGACCAACTCGCTCATCCTGCCGTCCTGGTGTCGTCGTACGGGCCCCGCCGCGGGCCTGCCCGGACAACGGGCCGCAGCCCCCGAGGGTTCCCGGAGCGCGGGCGCGGCCGGTCCGCGGCGCGGGCCCGCCCGACCGAGGGCCGTGCGGTCGCGGTCGAGGGCCGGCGGCCGGCGCAGCCGCCCCCGGACGTGATCGGATCAGTCCGACGCGCCGGGCTCCGGTGCGAGGAGTCGCTCCCGGTGGGCGATCGCCACGGCCTCCGTGCGGCTCGCCGCGCCGAGCTTGGCGAGGATGTTGGAGACGTGGACGCTCGCCGTCTTGCCGCTGATGAACAGCTCCTCGCCGATCTGCCGGTTGCTGCGGCCGAGCGCGAGGAGCCGCAGGACGTCCTGTTCCCGGGCCGTCAGCGTGACCGAGCGGTCCCCGGCGGTGGACGACGGCTGCGGTGCGAGCCGCCCGCGCCGGATCAAGGCGTCCGCCCGCTCCAGCAGCGGCGCGGCGCCCAGCCGTACCGCCGTCTCCCGGGCGGCGCGGGCCTCGGCGGCCGCCTCCCCGCGCCGGTCGGCCGCCAGCAGGGCCTGCGCGTACCGCAGTCGGCACCGGGCGAGCTCGTACACGTCGCCGAAGTCGAACGCCGCCACCGTTGCCTCCCAGGCCGCCGGGTCCGGTCCCGTGGTGGCCCACGCCCACTCGGCCTCGGCGCGGGCCAGCCAGGCGCGCCCCTCGGGGCCCTGCGGCACGCCGGTCTGGCCGCGCCGGGCCACCGCCCGGGCCGGTTCCAGGAGTTCGGTCGCGACGGCCGACCAGCGGCGGGCCGCCGGCTCGTCACCGGTGAGCTGGGCCCCGGCGGCCGCGTCGGCCACCGCGGCGAGGGTGAGCGCGGTGAGCCGGACCGTGACGTCCGGACGCGATCCCGCGTCGTCTATGAGGGACTCGATCGAGGACCGCAACTGGGCCACCGCCGCCTCGGCGTCGCCGCTCAGCGCGGCCGCGTCGGTCAGGACGATGCCCGCGACGAGCGCCGCCATCCAGTCGAAGCGCCCCTCCGACAGGGCCCGGACCCGCTCGACGACGCCCTTCTCGCCGCGCGCGAGAGCCACGTACAGGGCGGGACCCACCGCGAACCCGCCCGACGACGGCAGCACCGCCAGATCGGTCGCCGCCGTCCGCAGACACTCGTCCCAGCGGCCCAGCGTGTAGAGCACCAGCAGCTGGAGATAGCGCATCTCCAGCGGATACGGCGAGGACAGCAGCCCCGCGCGGCGGGCGCGCTCCAGGCCCTCGGCGAGCCAGGGCAGACACTCCGCCAGCTCCCCGGCCTCGTAGGCGCCGATGGCCAGGGTGAACAGGGCCCGCATCTCCACCGGGGCGTTGCCCGCGCGACGGGCCAGGTCCCGGGCCTCCTGAAGGCGCGCGCGGCCCTCGGGGGAGCGGCGGCCCTCGCCCTCCAGGTTGGCCAGCGAGACCAGCAGGTCGGCGCGCGCGTCCGTCAGATCGAGCTGCTCGGCGATGCCCAGAGCCTGCCGGGCGACGCGCAGGGCGGTGTCGTTGTCGCCGATGTGACGGGCCGCCAGGACGTGGGTGGCGGCGGCCCACACCCAGGTCGGTGACGGCGGTTCGGCCGGGATCATCGCCAGCGCCTCGCTGCTGTAGGCGAAGGCGGCCGTCAGGCTGTCGACGTTCATGAGGGTGCCCGCCAGCGTGTACCGCACGCGCGCGGCCAGTTCGGAGTCGGCGTCCTGGCCGACGCCGGCGAGGGCGGCCCGGGTCAACGAGACCGCGCGGTGCGCCTCCCCGGCGTGCGCTGCCGCCGCCGAGGCGCGCAGCATCAGCGCGACCCGGTCGCTCCCCTCGCCCGACGGCAGGGCGGAGGCGGGCACCGACTCCCAGAGGTCGAGGACGGCTTCCAGATGGTGCAGTTCCTCGGCGGGCGCCCCCACGCGCTGGGCGTGGTCGGCGGCCTCCAGCGAGGCGGCGAGGGCCTCGCCCAGGTCATGGCTCTCGCGGTAGTGATGGGCGCGCTCCGCCGCGGTCTCGGCGCGGTGGCCCCGGTCGGCCAGCAGACGGGCGAACGCGCCGTGCAGCCGCGACCGCTCGCCGGGGAGCAGATCGGCGTAGACCGCCTCGCGCGCGAGGGCGTGCCGGAAGGCGTAGGCGCCGTCGTCGCCCGCGACCAGCAGCTGTCGGCCCACGGCCTCCCGCAGGGCCGACTCCAGCTCGTCCTCGGGAAGCCCCACCGCCTCCCGCAGCAGGTCGTGCTCCACGCGCCGGCCGGCGACGGCGGCGGTGCGCAGGACCTGCTGGGCCGGGTCGGGGAGTTGCTCGACGCGGATGAGCAGGAGGTCGGCCAGTCCGCTGGGCATTCCGCCGGCCTCCGTGTCGGTGGCCGCGAGCAGTTCCTCCGCGTAGAAGGCGTTGCCCTCCGCGCGTTCCACGATCCGGCGCACGGTGGCCTCCGGCAGCGGACGGTCCTCCAGGGCGCGCACCAGGCGGGCCACCTCGGCGTCCGCCAGCGGGCGCAACTCCAGCCGGTCCACGGCCGACAGCCGCACCAGCTCGGCCAGCAGGGGGCGCAGCGGGTGCCGGCGGTGCAGGTCGTCCGCGCGGTAGGAGGCCAGCACCGCCAGCCGGTGACCGGAGCCGTTGCCCGCCGCCCGCTGGAGGAAGCCCCGACTGAGCAGGAAGCGCAACAGGTCCCGGGAGGACTGGTCGGCCCAGTGCAGGTCCTCCAGGACGAGCAGCAGCGGCGTCACCTCCGACAGGTCGGCGAGCAGCGCCGCCAGCCCCTCGAACAGCCTCAGCCGCCCGCCCACGTCCCCTCGCGACGCGTCCGTGCCCGCGCCCAGCAGCCGGTCGACCACCGGGTGCGCGGCGAGTGCGGCGGCGAACCGGTCGTCGGCGGCGAGCACGCCGAGGATCTCCGTGAACGGCAGATACGGCAGGCCCACGTCACCGAGGTCCACGCAGTGGCCGGTGACCACGGTCATGCCCGAGTGCGCGGCCCGTGCCGCGATCTCGCCCAGCATCCGCGTCTTGCCCACTCCCGCGTCCCCGGCGACCAGCACCGCGCGTCCCTCACCGCCCCGGGCGCGCTCCAGCACGAGGGAGAGCCGGGCGAGCTCTTCTTCCCGGCCGATGAACGGGGTGGCGAACACGGTCTGCGACACGGCTCCATCCTGGCACGTGCCACCGACAACACGGCCCACGACCAGGAACGGAGCCCTGCGGGGGCTGCGTCGGCCCCACGGTCTCAGCGGTGCAGCGACCGGGCCCAGTCCTCCGGCACCCGCCCGGCCGGTCCCGGCACCGGCTGGTCCTCGGGATGGCTGACCGGAGGGGCCAGTTCCGGTCCGGACTCGTACAGCTCGTCGCCGGAGTAGTCCCAGAACCACTCCTCGTCCGGCTCGAAGCTGCGCACCAGCGGATGCCCGGTCGCCTTGTAGTGCGCGGTGGCGTGCTGCGCGGGCGAGGAGTCGCAGCAGCCGATGTGCCCGCAGGTCGCGCAGCGCCGCAGATGGAACCACCAGCCGCCCGCGGCGTCGCAGTCGGCGCAGCCCGCGCCGCTGGGCGGGACGTCCGGGCGGATGGCGTCGGTGTCGGTCATACGGGCTCCTCGGCGGGCTCGGCGTCCTGGTCGCTCTCGGGGGCGGGGGCGGGGGCGGTCAGCGGCAGCAGCACCTGGAAGCGGGTGTCGCCCGGCGCGGACTCCACGTGCAGGCTGCCGTGGTGCTTGTTCACGACGATCCGCCAGGAGATGTCCAGGCCGAGTCCGGTGCCCTCGCCCACCGGCTTGGTGGTGAAGAACGGGTCGAAGATACGGCTGCGGATGTCCGGCGGGATGCCGGGCCCGGTGTCCCGGAACTCCACCAGCAGCCGGTCGCCCTCGCGCGTCGTCCGCACGGTCAACGTGCCTTCCCCGCCGGTGCTGTCGACGGCGAAGACGGCGTTGTCGACGAGGTTCGTCCACACCTGGTTGAGCTCGGCCGGGTAGGCCGGGATCTGCGGGAGCGTCCGGTCGTAGTCCTTGACGACCTCGATGCGCTGACCGATCTTGCCGGACAGCATCAGCAGGGTGCTGTCGAGGAGTTCGTGCACGTCGACGACCCGGTAGGGGGCGCGGTCGAGCTGCGAGTACTGCTTGGCGGCGTCGACGAGATGGGAGATGCGGTTGGTGGAGTCGTCGATCTCGTCCATCAACAGCTCTGTCTCGACGGTGTAGTTGAGCCAGCCGACCGCGCCGGGGAGGATGTCCTCGGGCACGGCGGCCGCGACCTGCTCCAGCCAGTCCACGTCGAGTCCGGCCTGCACGAAGGTCGGCGCGATCCGCCATCCCTCGACGATGTCGTGGTCGTCCAGCCAGTCGGTCAGCGCGTCCTCCCGGTCGGAGGCCTCCAACGGGCTCAACGCCGGTGCCTTGGCGACCAGTTCGGCCGTGCGCTCCTGGATCTCGATCAGCCGGGTCAGCGCCTCCGGATCGTAGGCGCCCGACGCGATGACGGCGAGCTTGTGCCGCATCTTCGCCACCCGCTCCCGCAGGGTGGCCGTGGCCCGCACCGCCGCCGCGGCCGGGTTGTTCAGCTCGTGCGTGAGACCCGCCGACAACGAGCCCAGGGCCAGCAGCCGTTCCCGCTGGCCGACGGCCCGCTGGGTGTTCTTCGAGCCGAAGAACAGCCCCTCCAGCAGGTGGGACGCCATCGGGAACCACTCCCGCATGATGTCCGAGAACGACTGCGCGGGCAGCACGAAGAACCGGGTCTGCTCGGTCACCCGCATCGAGTTGTTGTAGACCTGCGGCACCTGGTCGCCCAGGTACGCCTGCATGGCCCCGGCGTAGACCCCTCGCTGGGAGGTCCGGCTGACCTCGACGTCGTCCCCGCCGACCCGGCGGTAGAGCACGACCGTGCCCTCGATCATCACGTAGAAGCAGGTCGCCGGATCGCCCTCGGCGTACACGGGACCGGGTTCGAACCGCTCCACCCGCCCCTCGCCGCACAGCCGTCCCAGCTGCTCGGGGGAGAGCTTCTCGAACAGGAAGAGCGAGCTGATCTCGCCCGGGCTGCACGGCATCGGCTGCCCGCTCATGACTGCTCCAGATACCGGTGGACGAGCATCACGGCCATGGCTCCCTCTCCGACGGCGGACGCGACGCGCTTGGCGGACTCCGCGCGCGCGTCTCCGGCCACGAACACGCCGGGAATGTTGGTCTCCAGGTGGTACGGCGGCCGGTCCAGCTCCCAGCTCGCCGGCGGCCGCCCGTCCGCCGTGAGGTCGGGACCGGCGAGGATGAACCCGCGCTCGTCGCGCAGCACCGTCTCGTCCAGCCAGTCGGTCAGCGGGGCCGCCCCGATGAACACGAACAGCCACTGCGCGTCGACGAGTTCGGTCTCCCCGCTCGCCAGGTCCCGCAGCGTCAGCTGCTCGAGGCGCCCCTCCCCGTGCGCGGCCTCGACGACCGTGCCGGGGCGCACCGAGATGTTGGGCGCCTCTTCGATCTGCTGGATCAGGTAGTGCGACATCGACGCCGCGAGGGACTCGCCGCGCACCAGCAGCGTGACCGACTTGGCGCCTCTGGCCAGGTACATCGCCGCCTGTCCGGCCGAGTTGGCGCCGCCGACGATGTACACGTCGTGTCCCTGGCAGGCGGCCGCCTCGGTGAGCGCCGAGCCGTAGAACACGCCGCAGCCGGTGAGGTCGTCGCAGCCGGGGGCCGCCAACTGCCGGTAGGACACGCCGGTCGCGAGGATCACGCTGTGCGCGGCGACCGCCGAGCCGTCCGAGAAGCGGACGACCCGCGCGGACCCGTTGACCTCGAGACCGGTCACCTCGCGCGCGGTGAGGATCTCCGCGCCGAACTTGGCGGCCTGCCGCCGCGCCCGCTCGGTGAGCTGGCCCCCGGACACGCCGTCGGGGAAGCCCAGGTAGTTCTCGATCCGGGAACTCTGCCCGGCCTGTCCGCCGGTCGCCGACCGCTCCACGAGCACGGTCCGCAGTCCTTCGGAGGCCCCGTACACGGCCGCGCCGAGCCCGGCCGGACCGCCGCCGATCACCACGAGGTCGTAGAACTCGGCCGTGGGCGTCGTGGCCAGCCCCACGTGCGCGGCCAGTTCGGGCGCGTCCGGCTCGACCAGGGGAGTGCCCTCCGCGGTGACCACCAGCGGCAGCCGCTGTCCGTCGACCCCGGCGGCGGCCAGCAGCCGCTGCCCCTCGGGCTCGTCGGCGGAGTACCAGCGGTAGGGCACCTGGTTGCGGGCCAGGAACTCCCGCACGTCCGAGGAGCGCGCCGACCAGCGGTGTCCGACCACCTTCGTGGCGGGCACCGGCCGGTGGTCGCTGCACCGCCAGGCCTCCAGCAGGTCGTCCAGGACCGGGTAGAGCTTCTCCTCCGGCGGGTCCCACGGCTTGAGCAGATAGTGGTCGAGGTCGACGACGTTGATCGCGTCGATCGCCGCGCTCGTGTCCGCGTACGCGGTCAGCAGGACGCGCCGGGCGCCCGGATACACGTCCAGGGCCTGTTCGAGGAACTCGATGCCGTTCATCTGCGGCATCCGGTAGTCGGCCAGGATGACGGCCACCAGGTCGCCGCGCAGCTTCAGCTCGCGCAGCGCCTCCAGCGCGGACTCCCCGGACTCGGCGCGCACGATTCGGTACGAGGCGCCGTAACGGCGCCGCAGATCACGGGCGACGGCTCGGGACACCCCCGGGTCGTCGTCCACGGTCAGGATGACGGTCCGCGCGGTATCGGCGGCCTGTGCCATACGTCTCCCACCCCGAGAGCGGTCGGTACTCGACTCACGGCGCGCGGCGAACCCCCGCGCCGACTTCGCCCATCGTATGTTCGATCGCCGCCGTTCGCCCGGGTCCGCCGCAGACAGCCGAAGATCGTGCACTCCCGGAGCAGCGCCGGGCGCGGCCGGTCCAGGTCGCGTCCGGTCAGGATCGCTCCCGCGCCCGCAGCACGCAGAACTCGTTCCCCTCCGGATCGGCCAGCGTCACCCACGACTGCTCGCCCTGGCCGACGTCCGCGTGGCGCGCGCCCAGGGACAGCAGCCGGGCCACCTCGGCATCCCGGTCGTCCGGGCGGAAGTCCAGGTGGAGCCGGTTCTTGACCGACTTGCCCTCCGGGACCGGCACGAAGAGCAGACCGGGGAGCCGGTCCCACGCCGGCCTGATCTCGTACTCGTCGGCGGCGGCGTTGATCACGACCCACCCGAGAGCCGCGGCCCACCAGCGGCCCAGCGCCACCGGATCGGCCGAGTCGACGACCACCTGCTCCCACTCCAAGGCCATACCGGCAGCGTAGTGAAGACTGGGCCCGACGGTTGTGAGTTCGACACGAGGAGGCGGCGGGATGACGGGCCCGATCACGGCAGGGGTCGACGGGACGGACGAGAGCCTCGCGGCACTCTCCTGGGCGGCCCGCGAGGCCGTCCGGCGCGACCTGGAACTGCGGGTGGTGCACGCCTGGCGGTTCCAGCCGAACGCGGCGGCCGAGGTGGCGGACCGGGACGCGCAGGAGCGCTGGGTGCGCGAGGCGGCCGAGCGGTCGGTCGCGACGGTCGCCGAGCGGCACCCGGGACTGACCGTCACGACCGAGATCCGGGAGGGCGGCCCGGTCGAGACGCTGGTCGCCGCCGCGGCGGACGCGGAACTGCTGGTGCTGGGCTCACGCGGGCACGCGGCGGTCGTCGGGTTCCTGCTGGGCTCGGTCGGTCAGCAGGTGATCGCCGAGGCGGCCCGCCCGGTCGTGCTGGTCCGGGCCGGTGACCAGCCGGCCATCGAGGCGGCCGGGCACGAGATCGTCGTCGGCCAGCAGGGCGAGGCGGACGACAGCGCCCCCGCCCTGCGCCTCGCCTTCGAGACGGCGGCCGCTCGCGGCGCGAGCGTGCGCGCCGTGCGGGCCTGGACGCTGCCGCCGGTGTTCGCCTACAGCCCCGGCTCGATGAAGCTCCTCGACGAGGCCGGCGGCCTGGAGCCGTACGAGACGAAGGCGCTGGCCGAGGCGCTCGAGCCGTGGCGGGAGCGGTTCCCGGACGTGCCGGTGGTGGAGCACGTGGAGATGGGCAGCGCGGGACAGGTGCTGCTGTCGGTCGCCGGGCGGGCGCAGCTGATGGTGGTCGGCCGGCGCGCCCGCCGCACCGCCGTGGGCGCCCGGATCGGGTCCGTCGCGCACGGCGTCCTGCACCACGCGGACTGCCCCGTCGCCGTCGTGCCCCACGACTGACGCACACCGCGAGGCACAGCACGGCCCTGCCGACCGATCTCACCCGGGAACGGTCGGCTCCAGGGTCTCCCGCGCCTTGGGCAGGATGTTCTTGATGTACGCCTCGACCGCCGTGTCGAGCCCGATGTCGTGCTGCGCGCGCTCCGACAGGTACCAGCGGTGCTCCAGGAGCTCGTGGTAGATCTCCGCGGCGTCCATGGAGCCGCGCAGCTCGAGCGGCACCGCGCGCACGGTGGGCCGGAAGACGTCCCGCACCCAGCGGTGCGCCAGCACCTCCGGGCGGGCGGCGAGGGGGTCGCCCGGGGCGTAGTCGTCCTGGGTGGCCATCCAGCTCTCCAGGTCGTTCAGCAGCCGCCGGGCCTGGTTCTCCTCGGTGTCCAGGCCGGTCAGGCGCAGCAGCTGACGCTGGTGGTGACCGGCGTCGACGACCTTCGGCACGAAGGTGACCGAGTCGCCGTTGGAGGAGTGCTGGATCTGCATCTCGGCGACGTCGAAACCGAGCTCGTTGAGCCGCCGGATCCGGCGCTCGATGTAGTGGTACTTGCCCGCCGGATAGACCGAGGTGTGCGTCAGCTCGTCCCACAGCGCCCCGTAGCGGGCGCAGATCTCCGTGCCGAACTCGATCGCGTCCACCGACGGGTGCAGCGCCCCGGAGGCCTCCAGGTCGAGCAGCTCGCCGCTGATGTTGACGCGGGCGAGGTCGAGGTCGTACTCGCGCTGGCCGGGGCTCAGCCGGGGGTGCAGATCGCCGGTCTCGGCGTCCACGAGGTAGGCGGCGTAAGCGCCCGCGTCCCGCCGGAACAGCGTGTTGGACAGCGAGCAGTCGCCCCACGCGAACCCGGCCAGGTGCAGCCGCACCAGCAGCACGGCGAGGGCGTCCATCAGCCGGTGCATGGTCGCCGGCCGCATCGTCGTCTCGAACATCGACCGGTACGGCATCGAACCGCCCAGGTGCCGGGTGACCAGCACCGACTCCAGCGGTTCGCCGGCGTCGTCGGCGCGGCCGGTGAGCACGGCCAGCGGGTCGACGGCGGGGATGCCGAGCCGGTCCAGGTCCCGCAGCAGCTCGTACTCGCGCAGCGCGGGCCGTTCGGCGAGCTCCTTGACGGCGATCACCTCGTCGCCGGCCTGCGCGTAGCGCACCACGTGGCGGGAGATGCCTCGCGGCAACGGGACGAGGACCTCCTCGGGCCACTCCTCCAAGGGGAGGTGCCAGGGCAGCTCCAGCAGGAGTGCCGGGTGCTCCGGGTTGGTGGCGCTGATCTGCAAAGCCATGGCTAGACCTTAGACGGCGCGTTCGCGGGCCTGCCGCGCCGCCTCCTTCACGGAGCCCTGGTGGAGCGGGCCGTGCCCGGGCAGCAGCAGGTCGGCCGCGAGCCCCTCGATCACGTCCAGCGACGCCACCGCGCGGGCGCGCTCGTGGTGGAACATGTCCGGCAGCAGCTGCGGCCCCCGCACGCGCGAGGTGGCGTGGCCGCTCACCAGGGCGTCCCCGGAGACGACGATCCCGGCCTCCGGGAGGTGGAAGACCGCGTGGCCGTCGGTGTGGCCGGGGGTGTGCACCGGCACGGGCCGGCCGGGCAGGTCGAGCGGGCCGACGGCGGCCGGGAACGCCTCCGGCGCGGTGACCGGGTGCTGCTCGGTGCCGCCGGAGCGCAGCACGTGCACCAGCCACGGCAGGACACCGGGCCGCCAGAGGTTCTTCAGGACCGCGCCGACGGACACCTGCTGGAGGAACTCCCGGCGGGCGTGCGGCACTTCGGCCTCGTGCAGATAGACCGGGGTGCCGTACGTCGAGCGCAGGTACTCGGCGGAGCCCAGGTGGTCGTTGTGCGCGTGGGTGATCAGCACGGCCGTGACCGCCTCCGGCGAACTGCCCACGGCGGCGAGGGAGCTCAGGACCAGCTCACGGTCTCCCGGGTAGCCGGTGTCGATCAGCGTGACGGCGTCCCCTTCGGTGAGGATCACCCAGTTGGTGTTGCTGCCGTGCACCAGGTAGGTGCCGTCCGCCACTTGCCGTACGTCTGCCTGCATGGGGACAGCAAAGCAGATCATCGGGCCGAACCGGAGGGCGGGGTTCAGCCGTTGAGCGTCACGATCACGACGAGCGCGGCGACGACGACGTCGAGCACGAGGCAGAACTCGGCGTACGGGCGGACCACCACCCGGTCGATCCGGTGGTGCCGGGCGTCCCAGAGCGCGTGGCCGAGAAGTCCGCCGGCCACCAGGTACGCGGCCGCGTCGCCGCCGAGGCCCAGCGCGAGGGCGGCCGCGCCGCCGAAGACGACCATCGCGGCGATCCGGAGGGGCAGGCCGCCGGGTGCGTGCAGGGCGCCGGGCCGCAGGGAGTACGCCGGCAGCGGGGCGGCGAGCGTGAGCAGGACCCAGGTCGGGTCGACGTCGCCGCCGCCCAGCAGCTCCGTCGCGAAGATGACGACGCAGGCCGCGACGAACAGCGGCCAGGACTGGACGCCCTGCGCAGTGCGGCGGCGCCGAAGCAGACGAAGGCGGAGGCCGCGAGCGCGGGCGTCAGGTCGACGCCGTCCTCCATGCCGAAGGCGATCAGCGCGGCCGCTCCGCCCGCGGCGAAGGCGGGCCACAGGCGTAGGACTCCGGGCCGGGGCGCGGCCGCGGACACAGGTTCCGGTGGGTTCGTCATGGCATCGACTTACATACCCCTCAGGGGTATTGGCACAGGTATCGGGGACTCCGCTTCACCGCACTCCGCGAGGGCGGAACTGGACGCTGATCCGCGGTCCGGCGGCGCGGGACGACTTGGGGACGCAGTGCTCCCAGGTCCGCTGGCAGGAGCCGCCCATCACGATCAGGTCGCCGTGCCCCAGCGGGCGCCGTACGGTCCCGCCGCCGCCGCCGCCGCCGCCGCCGCCGCCGCCTCCTCCTCCTCCTCCGGCCGGGCGCAGCAGCAGGTCGCGCGGGGAGCCCACGGAGAGGATCGCGACCATCGTGTCCTCCCGGGCGCCGCGGCCGATCCGGTCGCCGTGCCAGGCGACGCTGTCCCGGCCGTCGCGGTACCGGCACAGCCCGGCGGTCACAAAAGGCTCGCCCAACTCCTGCGTGTAGTGCGCGGACAGGGCCCGCCGCGCCTCCTCCAGCACCGGGTGGGGGAGTTCGTCGTGCGCGTCGTAGAACGCCAGCAGGCGCGGTACGGCGACGACGTGGTCGTACATCGTGCGGCGCTCGGCGCGCCACGGGACCTCGCTCGCCAGGTGTTCGAACAGCGCGTCCGATCCGGTGAGCCAGCCGGGCAGTACGTCGATCCAGGCCCCCGCGTCGAGACGGGTGCGGCCGATGCCGGTCAGGGGGCCGAGGCGTGGCTTTGTCGTCTGGTCGAAGAGGGAGCCCTGGAGGTGGTGCGCGGTCATGCCGACAGCGTACGCCTTAATCGAAAATATGTTCGGCGATCGTGTGCGGCGGGCGTGGGCTGCCCTGCTCTTTCGATACACCGGTGTATCCGATACATTCACGCATCGAACGGAGGTGCGTCATGGCAGAGGCGCGGGTCACCCGGCGCCGGGGCCGCACGCGGGCCAGGCTGCTCGACGCCGCCTTCGCGGTGTTCGCCGCCAAGGGCTTCGGCCGGGTCTCCATCGAGGAGGTCTGCGACGCCGCCGGCTACAGCCGGGGAGCCTTCTACTCCAACTTCGCCACCCTGGACGAACTGTTCTTCGCGCTCTACCGGGAACGCGCCGACCTCATCGCCCGGCAGGTGGCCGAGGCCCTTGCCGGGGACGGGCCCGACCTGGACGTACCGGCTTCCGTGGACCGGGTCACCGAGGTGCTGCTCCTCGACCTCGACTGGCTCCAGGTGAAGACCGACTTCCTGGTGCACGCCGCCCGTGACCCGGTCGTCGCCCAGACCCTGCTGGAGCACCGGGCCAGACTGCGCGGTGCGATCGCCGACCGGCTGGCCCGGACCCGCGGCCACACCGCCCTGCCCGCCGTCCTCGGCGACACCGACTCCGCCGCCCACGCGGTGGTCGCCGCGTACGACGGCGTCACCGCCCAACTCCTGCTGGACAAGGACGTGGACAACGCCCGCGCCTGGCTCAAGCAACTGCTCACCGCGCTGCTGACCGACGGCAGTGCCCACCCCGAATGAGAAAGGCAACGGTCGCCATGGACGCGGACGTCATCGTCGTCGGAGCGGGCCTCGCCGGCCTGGTCGCGGCGCACGAACTCACCAGCAGGGGCCGGCGGGTCGCCCTGGTCGACCAGGAGAACGCCGCCAACCTCGGCGGCCAGGCGTTCTGGTCCTTCGGCGGGCTCTTCCTCGTCGACTCCCCGGAGCAGCGCCGCCTCGGCATCAAGGACTCCTTCGACCTCGCCTGGAACGACTGGCAGGGCAGCGCGCAGTTCGACCGGACCGAGGACGAGGACTCCTGGGCGGTGCGCTGGGCCCGCGCCTACGTCGAGTGGGCGGCGGGGGAGAAGCGGACCTGGCTCGCCGGGCACGGGATCTCCTTCGTCCCGACCGTCGGCTGGGCCGAGCGCGGCGATCTGCGCGCCGACGGACACGGCAACTCCGTGCCACGCTTCCACGTGGCCTGGGGCACCGGCACGGGTGTCGTCGAGCCGTTCGTCCGCTACGCCAAGCAGGCCGCGAAGGACGGGCTGCTGACCTTCTACCACCGTCATCAGGTGGACGAGCTGGTCGTCGAGGACGGCGCCGCCCGCGGCGTGCGCGGCACGGTCCTCGCCCCCGACGACTCCGCGCGCGGCGTCGCCTCCAACCGCGACCGGATCGGCGACTTCGAACTCACCGCCCAGGCCGTGGTCGTCACCAGCGGCGGCATCGGCGCCGACCACGAGATCGTGCGCCGCTACTGGCCCGAGCGGCTGGGCACCCCGCCCGCCGAGATGGTCACCGGCGTGCCCGCCTACGTCGACGGCCGCATGCTCGACATCAGCGCCGAGGCCGGCGTCCGGCTGGTCAACCGCGACCGCATGTGGCACTACACGGAGGGCCTCCAGAACTGGGACCCGATCTGGCCCGGCCACGGCATCCGCATCCTCGCCGGTCCGTCCTCGCTGTGGTTCGACGCCCTCGGTCGCCGGCTGCCCGACCCGTGCCTGCCCGCCTACGACACCCTCGGCACGCTCAAGTACCTGCGGACCACCGAGGACATCGCCGGGCACGACCACTCCTGGTTCATCCTCACGCGGAAGATCGTCGAGAAGGAGTTCCTGCTGTCGGGCTCCGAGCAGAACCCCGAGATCACCGCCAAGGACCGCAAGGCCGTCCTGCGCGAGCGGCTGCTCGGCAAGGGCGCCCCGGCCCCGGTGCAGGCGTTCCTCGACCACGGCGCGGACTTCGTCGTCGCCGACACGCTCGAGAAGCTCGTCGAGAAGATGAACGGGCTGACCGACAAGGCGCTGCTCGACGTCGACGGACTGCGCCGGCAGAT
Organism: Streptomyces sp. NPDC050263; assembly: GCF_040655955.1. Taxonomy (NCBI): domain Bacteria; kingdom Bacillati; phylum Actinomycetota; class Actinomycetes; order Kitasatosporales; family Streptomycetaceae; genus Streptomyces; species Streptomyces sp. NPDC050263. The sequence goes on from NZ_JBFAKW010000046.1 coordinate 36,106, forward strand.
CGAGGCCCGCGACCTCCAGCTCGCCAACGCGTACAGCAAGGACTCCCAGGTCCAGGGCATCCGCAACGCCCGCCGCTATATCGGCGACCGGCTCGGCCGCGTGGCCAACCCGCACCGCGTCCTCGATCCCGAGGCCGGCCCGCTGATCGCGGTCAAGCTGCACATCCTCACCCGCAAGACCCTCGGCGGCATCCAGACCGACCTCGACTCGCGCGCGCTCGGCGCCGACGGGCAGCCGGTGGAGGGGCTGTACGCGGCGGGCGAGGTCGCCGGCTTCGGCGGCGGCGGCGTCCACGGCTACAACGCGCTGGAAGGCACCTTCCTCGGCGGCTGCCTCTTCTCCGGGCGGGCCGCCGGCCGGGCGGCGGCCCAGCAGACGGGCTGACGGCGGACGGACCGACAGCAGATGGATCGACAGCGGACGGATCGAAGCGGACAAAGCGATCCTCAGCGCTGGTCCGCCTCCAGCAGGCGGACCAGCACCGCCGCGTGGCTCTGCTCCGGCGACTTCGCCGAGGTCAGCAGCGTCACCGGCCCCTTGCACGTCAACTCACGCACATGGTCGAGGAGTTCGGCCGCCTCCGGGGCGGTCAGCTCCGCCTCGTAGCGGCGCGCGAACTCCTCGTACGCCCCCTCGCCCGCGTGGTACCAGCGGCGCAGCTCGGTGGACGGGGTGAGGCCCTTGGGCCATTCGTCGACGCGGGCCGCCGCCTTCGACAGGCCGCGCGGCCACAGCCGGTCGACGAGGACCCGCACACCGTCCTCGGGCTCGGGCGGATCGTAGACGCGACGCACGCGGACACTCATGGGCCGTCCTCTGGTTGGCGGGTCGTGTCGAGCGTAGGCACGCCCCGCCCCTCGACACCGCTCGGCTTGACCTGAACGAGGGGGAAATCCGGGGCGTCCAGTCCCCGCGATCCCTAGTCTGAGGATGTTTGATCACACGCCACCCCCCCCCACAGGAGCGCACGTGACCCACCCCCGCAGACGCGCCACCACCCTCCTCGGCCGCCGAGCCGTCGCCGCCACCGTCCCCGTCGCCGTGGCCGCGCTGCTCACGGCGGCCGGGCCCGCCACCGCCGCCGGCCCGACGGGCGCCTCCGGCGTCGGCGACCCCTACTTCCCGCTGGCCGGCAACGGCGGCTACCACGTGGCCCACTACGACCTGACCCTCCGTTACGACCCGGCGACCCGTCACCTCGACGGCGAGGCGGTCCTCACGGCCCGTGCCACCCAGCGGCTCACCCGCTTCGACCTCGACTTCCACGGCCTGAAGATCACCGCGCTGACCGTCGGCCACGCCAAGGCCGACTACCGGCGCGACGGCCAGGAACTCGTCGTCACGCCCGAGCGCGCCCTGCGCAAGGGCGAGGAGTTCCGCGTCACCGTCGCCTACAACGGCACCCCCGCCCCGGTCACCGACCCCGACGGCTCCCTCGACGGCTGGATCCCCACCGACGACGGGGCCTTCGTCGCCGGTGAACCGCAGGGCGCGATGACCTGGTTCCCCGCCGACAACCACCCCCTCGACAAGTCCTCCTACGACTTCACGATCACCGTCCCCGCGGACCGCACCGCCGTCGCCAACGGCGTCCTGCTCGGACAGCGCACCGCGAAGGGCAGAACCACCTTCCGCTGGCGGCAGTCGGAGCCCATGGCCGCCTACCTCGCCACCGCGACCGTGGGGAAGTTCCAGGTCAAGCAGTACACGACCCGCGACGGCCTCAAGGTCTACGACGCCGTCGACCCGCGCGAGGCCACCGCCGCGGCGCCCGTCCTCAAGCAACTGCCGTCCGTGCTGGAGTGGGAGAGCAGACTGTTCGGGCCGTACCCGTTCCGGGCCGCCGGCTCCATCGTCGACCGGGCCCCGAACGTCGGCTACGCCCTGGAGACCCAGACGCGGCCCGTCTACGACCGCGCCCCCGACCTGAGCACCCTGGTCCACGAGAGCGCCCACCAGTGGTTCGGCGACTCCGTCTCCCTCACCTCCTGGAAGGACATCTGGCTCAACGAGGGCTTCGCCACCTACGCCGAGTGGCTCTACGCCGAACAGCACGGTGGCGACAGCGCCCAGCAGACCTTCGACAGCCTGTACGCCACCCCCGCGGACGACGGCCTCTGGGAGTTCCCGCCCGGCGATCCCGGCAGCGGCGCGAACATCTTCGGCACCCCCGTCTACGCCCGCGGCGCCATGACCCTGCACGTCCTGCGCACCACCGTCGGCGACCGCGCCTTCTTCCGCGTCCTGCGCGCCTGGGCGGCCGCGCACCGCTACGGCAACGGCACCACCGCCCAGTTCGAGCGCCTCGCGGAACGGGAGTCCGGGCAGGACCTGGGCGCCCTGTTCCAGACCTGGCTGTACGGCCGGGGCAAGCCCGGCGGGCCCAGCGGTTCATAGAATCCGAACAGGCCCCGGAACCTGACAAGTTCCAAACACCCGTCGGTCATGGTCGACCCGTGATCACGCACCGACCCCGTGCCGCGCCGAAGGAACTGCTCGTCCTCGACCCCGCGCGGCACCCGGCGGTCGCCATGGGCGACCATGCCTGTCTGGCCCGCTGAGAAGACGGAGTTGTCGCGTGTGCGCTCATGTACTGGTCGCGGAGGACGACGCCATGCAGGCCGAACTCATCCGCCGCTCGCTGCTCGCCGAGGGCCACACGGCCACCGTCGTGCACGACGGCTCGGCCGCGCTGGACGCGGTCCGGCGGGACCGCCCGGACCTCGTGGTCCTCGACCTGATGCTGCCGGTCATCGACGGGTTCGGCGTGTGCCGGGTGCTGCGCCGGGGCGACGACATCCCCGTGCTGATGCTGACCGCCCGCGCCGCCGAGGACGACGTGCTGCGCGGCCTGGAACTGGGCGCCGACGACTACATGACCAAGCCGTACAGCCCGCGCGAGCTGATGGCCCGTATCCGCACCGTCCTGCGCCGCAGCGGAGGGGCCGGCGCCGACCGGCGCGACGATCCCGTCGTCCGCGCGGCGGGCCTCGCCGTCGATCCGGAACGGCACGAGGTGCGGTGCGACGGCGAACCGGTGGACTGCACCCCGGCCGAGTTCCAGATCCTGCTGGCGATGGCCGCCGAACCCGAACGGGTCTTCACCCGGCGGCAGTTGCTGCAGTGCACCCGGGGCTTCGACCGCGCCTCCACCGAACGGGCCGTGGACGTGCACATCATGAACCTGCGCCGCAAGATCGAGCCCGACCCGCGCAGACCCGTGCGGCTGCTGACCGTGTTCGGCGTCGGCTACAAGCTCAGCGGCGGCCGCGCGTGAACCGTGCCCGCATACCGCTGCGCAAGCGTCTGCTCGTCCGGCTGCTGAGCGCGTCCGTGCTGATCGCCCTGTGCTCGGTGGCCGCCACCGCATGGCTGGCGGTCGCCACCACCACCCGCGCCCTGCGGGAGGAACAGGGGCAGGCCCTCGCCGACGACGACGCCATCCTCGCGCAGCTCAGCGGCTACGCGGCCACCCACCCGGAGTGGACGGGCGTCCAGGCCGTCATTGCCGACCTGTCCGCGAGGACCGACAGACGCATCGCCCTGACCGCCCCCGACCGCACACTCCTCGCCGACTCCGCACCGCGCGGCACATCCCTGCCGCCGCACGCCGCGGCCACCGTCGACCCGCTGCACACCGACACCTACAGCGAGCCCGGCGCCCAGCTCAGCGGCACCGACCCGCGGGCGGTGGGCCCCTACCGGCTCACGGCGAAGGAACGCACGAAGCTGGACGAGGTCGCCCGCGCACGGCAGGCCTGCTTCACCCGGTACGGCGTCGACATGACCCTCACGTGGACCCCGAGCGGCCGTGCCGTCCTCACGGACACGGACGCCCGAGTGTCCGCCGACGACAGGTCCGAGCCGTGCGCCGACGGGCAGCTCGGCACCCCGACGCCCACGGAGGAGAAGGCGCTGACCGCGCTGCAGAAGCAGGCCGGCGGCTGTCTGGCCCGGGCCGGTGTGGATCTCGACACCCCGCAGCTCCTCGAAACCGGCCTCGGCCCCGCCGGCCTCGTCGGCCTCGTCGGCCTGTCCGGCCGGGACGCGCCCCCGGCGCCCCTGTTCGTCGAGGCGGTCGGCGGCAAGACCGCCCTGCGCGCGACCCAGACCTGCCTGGAGGACGCCCGCCGCGTGCAGCTCGACCCGTATGTGGCCCCGGTGGCCGAGCTGTTCCTCGGGGGCGGGGACAGCGGCGGAGGGCCCCGCTGGAACCTGTCTTCGGCCAACAAGGCGAAGGTCGTCGGCGCGGCAGGCCTGGTGCTGGCCGTCACCGTCGCCGTGAGCGCCGTCGTCGCCACCCGTCTGGTCCGGCCTCTGCGCGCCCTCACCGAAGCCGCACAGCAGCCGCCGGACCTGCACGCGCGCGTACCCGTCACGACCCACGACGAGACCGGGATCCTCGCGGAGGCGTTCAACGACCTCGCCGAGCGCCGGGAGCGACTGGAGGCCCAACGCAAGGCCCTGGTCAGCGACGTGGCCCATGAACTGCGCAGTCCGCTCACCAATATCCGCGGCTGGCTGGAGGTCACCCGCGACGGCCTCGTCGAACCCGACGCGGAACTGCTCGGCGCCCTGCACGACGAGGCCCTGGTCCTCCAGCGCGTCATCGACGACCTGCGCGATCTCGCCGCCGCCGACGCCGGCACCCTGCTGCTGCACCGCGAACCGGTGGCCGCCGACGACCTGCTCGCCCAGGTCGCCGCCGCCCACCGGGTCGCCGCCGACACGGCCGGAGTCGCCCTGCGCACCGAGACCGACGGCGCCCTCTGGCTGGACGCCGACCCGCTTCGGCTGCGTCAGGTGTTGGGCAACCTGGTCACCAACGCCGTACGCCACACCCCGGCGTACGGCACGGTCACGCTGACCGCCCGGGGCGACGGCGCGGAGGTCGTCCTGGAGGTCGCCGACACCGGCTCGGGCATCGAGCCGGAGGATCTGCCGCACGTCTTCGAGCGGTTCTGGCGAGCGGAGAAGTCACGCAGCCGACGCACCGGCGGCAGCGGCCTCGGTCTGCCGATCGTCCGCCAGCTGACGGCCGCCCACGGCGGCACGGTGGCAGCGGCCAGCACCCCTGGGACCGGCAGCGTCTTCACCCTGAGACTGCCCGCCGCGGCGGTGCCCGAGGACGGCTGAGGAGGGCCCCCATCGGCCCCGGGGACCGGCGCGAGCCCTGCTGACGAACCGCGTCGGGCCCGGACACGACGCCTGAGGGCCCGACGTTCCGTCTCGCTCGAGCCGCCCCAGATCCCGAGGCTCTGATCGGTCTCCATGGCCCGGTCCAGGCACTGTTCCCGCACAGGGCGGCGTCGGCAGACCGCCTTCGCCCGTTCCGTCCGGAGCAGCGCCGGGCCCGAGGCGCCGATCGGCGCTCACTGCTCCCGCAGGCCCCACGGGGAGCCGTACGCCGTCAGCAGGTCGAGGAACGGACGGGCCGGGAAGGCCTCGGGCCCGAGGACGCCGGCCCCGGACCACGCGCCCGTGGCGAGCAGTTCGAGGGCGACCACCGGGTTGACGGCCGTCTGCCACACCACGGCCTGGCTGCCGTACTCGGCCATCGACCACTGGTTGTCGACCACGTGGTACAGGTACACCTCGCGCGGCGCACCGTCCTTGACGCCGCGCACCCAGGTGCCCGCGCACGTCTTGCCGTGCATGAGCGTGCCCAGGGTCGCCGGGTCGGGCAGACAGGCGGCCACCACGTCCCGGGGCGAGACCGGCACCGGTCCGTGCGCGCTCGGCACGGTCACCGGCGCGGTGCGGTCCAGTTCCAGCCGGTGCAGCGTCTTCAGCGTCTCGACGAACTCCCGGCCCAGGCCGTACTTGAAGGTGACCCGGCGCGCCTGCACCCAGCGCGGCACGAGCAGCACCTCCTCGTGCTCGACGTTCACGCACTCCACCGGACCGATGCCCTCGGGGAAGTCGAACACCTCGGGCTCGCTGAAGGGCGCGGTGGTGAACCAGCCGCGGTCGGCCTCGTAGACCACCGGAGGGTTCAGGCACTCCTCGATCGTGGTCCAGATGCTGAAGGAGGGCGCGAAGTCATGGCCCTCGACGGTGAGGTTCGCGCCGTCACGGATGCCGATCTCCTCGATCTCGTCGAAGAGTTCGTCGGCCGCGTACCGGGCGAAGACGTCCGACAGTCCCGGCTCGACCCCCATGCCCACCAGGGCCAGAGCGCCCGCCTCGGCCCAGTCGTCGGCCTCGGCGAACTGCGCGTCGCCCAGCCGGACCCCGCACTCCTCGTAGGGCCGCTCCGGATGCGGTCGGGACAACGACATCGCCATGTCGACATAGGTGGCCCCGGCGGCGCGTGCCGCGTGGAACAGGGGCATCACGAACCGCGGGTCGGTGGCGTTGAGCAGCACGTCACAGCGGTGCCGGGCGAGCAGAGCGGCCACAGCCGCCTCGTCGCCGGCGTCCACGCGCTCGGTGTGGAACCGGTCGTCGCCGTCGAGCGCGGCGACGGCGGCCGCGGCCCGGGCGATGTCGTAGTCGGCGACCACCATCGCCTCGAAGAACGGACGCCGGGCGGCGATCCGGGTGAGGGCGGTGCCGACACCGCCGGCGCCCACGAGCAGGACACGCATGACGAGAACTCCCTCGGCTGAGACTGCGAACGAAACGGTGCGGAGCAAGGTGCGAAAGGGGGCCCTACGGGAGATGGAACGCCCCGCGCTCGCTTAAGGTCAATGGTGTTGGCATAAGCGTGCGAGGGCGGGAAGACACGCGAGGGTGAGCGAGAGCGAGAGGGCAGGAGGCGGGCGCCGTGGCCAAACCGGTGGTACCCGAGGAGAAGCGGCGTCGACGCCGGCCCACCAAGGGCGGCACCGTGCTGTCCGAGCGGACCATCGTCGAGACCGCGCTGCGCCTGCTGCGCGAACACGGCAGCACCGGCCTCAGCGCCCGCCGTCTCGGCCTCGCCCTCGACTGCGACCCCAGCACCCTCTACCGGTACTTCCGGGGGATGGACGAGCTGACCCTCGCCATCGGCGACGCGCTCATCGGCGAGGCGCTGCGCGGCTGGCGGCCGACGGGGGAGTGGCGGGCGGACCTGCACGCCATCGGGCTGCGCATCCACGCCGCCTACGTCGCCCACCCGCAGGCCGCCCAGCTCACCGCGAGCCGGGTGACCGGCCGGGCCAACGAACTCGCCGCCGACGAGGCCGTCCTGGAAGTGTTGCGCACGGCCGGGTTCCCGCTGCCGGACACCGTGCGGATCTACCACGCCTTCATCGACCAGACCCTGGCCTTCGCCGCCCTGGACGCGGCCGCCCTGGCGCTGCCCCGCGCCGCCCAGCGCGCCGACGACGCGATGTGGCGCTCGACATACGCCCGGCTGCCGGCCGAGACCCACCCGCGCATCGCCGAGGCGGCCTCACTGCTGTCGTCCCGCATGGTGACCAGCGCCTATCCGACGGCGCTGGAGATGCTGCTGGACAGCGCGGCGGCGACGCTGGCCCGGGTCAGGGCCTGAGAGCCCGGGCCGCGGCCGCCGTCACCGCGTCCGCCACGGCCGCCAGCGCGGGCGAGTCGAGCTTCCACTGCTGCCAGTACAGCGGGACGTCCAAGGGGCGGTCCGGGGCGAGGGAGATCAGCCGGCCGGAGCGCAGCAGGGCCTCCGACTGCGCCTCGGGCACCATGCCCCAGCCGAACCCGGCGGCGACCGCGGTGACGAAGCCCTCCGAGGTCGGCACGGCGTGTCGTGCCGGACTCGCGCCGCTCGCGCCCCGCCGCAGTCCGCGTACGAACGCGTCCTGGAGGTCGTCGCTGCGGTCGAAGGTCGTCACGGGCGCCCGGGGCAGTGTCTCGTGGAGCGGACCGTCGGTGAGATGGCGGGCCACGAAGTCCGGGCTCGCGGCGGCCTCGTAACGCATGGTTCCCAGTCGGCGCACGGTACAGCCGGTCACCGGGTCGGGCGACGAGGTCACCGCGGCCATCACCCTCCCCTCCCGCAGGAGCTCCGCCGTGTGGGTCTCGTCCTCGCGGTGCAGCTCGAAACAGAGCGGCGGCTCCTTCGGCACCCGGGTGAGGGCCGGCAGGAACCAGGTGGCGAGGGAGTCCGCGTTCACCGCGACCGTCACCCGTGTCGGCTCGTCCTCGCCGCTCATGCCCAGCTCGGACCGCGTGTCGCGCTCCAGCCGGGCGAGCTGGCGGGCGAACCGCACGACGATCTCGCCGGACTCCGTGGGCCGGACCGGCTTGGTGCGCAGCAGCAGGACCCGGCCCGTGCGCTGCTCCAGTGCCTTGACGCGCTGGCTGACCGCCGACGGCGTCACGTGCAGGGCGGCGGCGGCCGCGTCGAAGGTGCCCTCGTCCACCACGGCGAGCAGGGTCCGCACCTGGTCCAGAGGGAGGTCGGCCATCATCCGATCATCACGAGCGCTAATGATACGTAAAAATCTTTAGCTGTACTCCCTGTGATCGTTTCCCTAGCGTGGACGTCATGTCCAGCTCTCTCGCCGCCGCTGCCGCCGGATTCGGCACCGGTCTCTCGCTCATCGTCGCCATCGGCGCCCAGAACGCCTTCGTCCTGCGGCAGGGGATCCGCCGGGACGCCGTCCTCGCCGTCGTCGGGATCTGCGCCCTGTCCGACGCGCTGCTCATCGCCCTCGGCGTGGGCGGGGTGGGAGCGCTGGTGGTCGCCTGGCCGGGTGCGCTGACCGCGGTCGGCTGGATCGGCGGCGCGTTCCTGCTCGGCTACGGAGCCCTGGCGGCGCGGCGGGTCTTCCGGCCCGGCGGCGCTCTGGCGGCGGAGGGTGAGGGAGCGGGCTCGCTGCGCCGGGCCGTGCTGACCTGTCTGGCGCTGACCTGGCTCAATCCGCACGTCTACCTCGACACCGTCTTCCTGGTCGGTTCGATCGCCGCCGACCGCGGTCCGCTGCGCTGGACCTTCGGCCTCGGCGCCGCGTTCGCCAGCGTCTGCTGGTTCGCCGCCCTGGGCTTCGGGGCCCGGCTGCTCAGCCGCTTCCTGACCCGTCCTGCCGCCTGGCGCGTCCTGGACGGACTCGTCGCCGCCACGATGCTCGTCCTCGGCGTGCTGCTCGTCGCCGGAGCCTGATGTCCGCAATCTGAGATTGCATGTCCAAAAGGGAAGCGAAATCTCAGGCGGTGCTGGGATAGTGTCCCCCGGAATCGAAAGATGTAACGAGCAACCAGGAAGCGCGTGGACACCAGCGAGAGCAGCACCGCACCCGAGTCCGAGTCGGAGGCCGAAGCCGAGGCCGACGACGAGCCGAGTCCGCGAGGCGGGGCCCGGCGCGGCTGGCGTCGCTGGGCGATGGACACCCGCCCCCTGCGTCGGCCGGCCTACCGGCGGCTGTGGTCCTCGACCGTCGTCACGGCCGTGGGCAGCCAGCTCACCGCCGTCGCCGTGCCCAAGCAGATCTACGACATCACCGGCTCCTCCGCCTGGGTCGGCTACGCCAGCCTCGCCGGGCTGCTCCCCATGGTGCTGTTCGCGCTGTGGGGCGGCGCGGTCGCCGACACCGTCGACCGGCGCAAGCTGCTGCTGGTCACCAACAGCGGTATCGCGGTCACCTCGGTGCTGTTCTGGCTCCAGGCGGTCTCCGGAGCCGACTCGGTGGTGGTGCTGATGGTGCTGCTCGCCACCCAGCAGGCGTTCTTCGGCCTCAACGCCCCCGCCCGCACCGCCTCCATCGCCCGCCTGGTCCCGGCGGACGAACTCGCCGCCGCCAACGCCCTCGGCTCGACGGTCATGCAGACCGGCCTGGTCGCGGGCCCGCTGCTGGCGGGCGCCCTGATCCCGGTCATCGGCCTGCCCGAGCTGTACCTCCTCGACGCCGTCGCGCTGTGCGTGACGCTGTGGGCCGTGGCCCGGCTGCCCGCGCTGCCTCCGCCGGCGACCACGACCGCCCGGCGCGCCGGGGTGCGGGAGATCGCCGAGGGGTTCCGTTACATCTCCCGGCACAAGGTCCTGCTGCTGTCCTTCCTCGCCGACGTCATCGCGATGGTCTTCGGCATGCCCCGCGCCCTGTTCCCGCAGCTCGCCGCCGAGACGTACGCCCCCTACGGCGAAGGGCTCGCCCTCGGTCTGCTGTTCGCGGCGATCCCCATCGGCGCGGTGCTGGGCGGACTGTTCTCCGGCACGTTCTCCCGCGCCCGCCGGCACGGCTGGATGGTCATCGGCGCGGTCGTCGCCTGGGGCGTGTCGATCGCGGGCTTCGGACTGAGCGGCAGTCTGTGGCTCGCCGTGGTGTTCCTGGCCTGCGCCGGGGTCGCCGACATGGTCTCCATGGTCTTCCGCGGGGCGATCCTGCTGTCGGCGGCCACCGACGAGATGCGCGGCCGGATGCAGGGCGTGTTCACGGTCGTCGTCGCGGGCGGCCCGCGCCTGGCCGACGTCCTGCACGGCACGGCGGGCGCGGCCTTCGGACCCCGCGCGGCCGTCACGGGCGGTGGGCTGCTCGTCGTGGCCCTGATGCTGGGGCTGGCGGCCGCGGTGCCCGCGCTGCGCCGGTACCGCATCTGAGACGGACGCGACACCGGGCGACCGACACCGGGTACCGGGCACGGGGCGTACCGGGCACGGGGCGTACCGGGAGTGGGACAGGGGGCGGCCGGTGTGTCTACAGCACCCCGCGCCCATGGGTTCCGTACTGCTCCATCAGTCGGCCCCGGGTCATCTCCAGTCGGTGGGCGAGGATTTCGGCCACGATCCGTACCAGGGACATCCCGAGCGCCGGGTCCTCCTCGCACAGCTTGAGGACCGGCTGCGCCCGGAACTCGTAGGCGCGCACCGGGCTGAAGGCCTCGGCGCCGAAGTCCCACTGGTACGGCGGGAACAGCCAAGACCAGCCGAGCATGTCGCCGGAGCCGAGGGTGGCCACGGTCACCCGCCGCAGGGACGTCACCTCCTGGACGAGCGAGACCGCGCCGGATCGGATGACCCAGAAGCGGTCGGCCGTGCCGCCCGCCTCGAAGATCCGGGCGTCCTCGGGGAAGGAGACCTCGTGGGCGAGCCCCATCAGACGCTGACGCTGGGGCGGGGGAAGGGCGGTCAGGAGTTTGGTCGCTTTGGTCATGGCGCGGAGCTCCTCGCCGGCGATCGATGGAGGGGGCTTTCCCCTTCCATTTCAGCCGCTGCCGACGCCCAGGGCACCTCGACGGACCGTACTTTCCGTACGGGCGCATGGAAAAGCCCTGGCTGGACGGGGGAAGCCAGCCAGGGCGGTAAAGGGTGGTGAACGGAGGAGGGGCAGCCTCGACCCCGCCCACCACGTATGAATGAACCGTAAACCATTCACGGAGATTTCACGCATACCAAACCCGGTCAAGTGACCGGTTTCACTTCCGTCCTGTTGCGGCCGGGCGCCACGATCTCGTCCAGCACCCTCAGCACGGCCTCGTAGGCGAGCGCCCGCACCTGTGCGTCGCGCGCCCCGTCCGGGTCGGTCCGCCCCGGATCAGCGCTGCGCCCCCGCCAGACCTGCAGTTCCTCCCGGGCGAAGGCCCTGGCCCGCTGGATGCGCCGCAGCAGTTCGTCCGAGTCCACGACATCGGTCATGTACTTCACGTACCCACATCGGCGACTTTCGCGCAGCCGGAGTTTGCTCCTTCAGGTGTCGGGCAGACGGAGGTTCGAGCTTCGGACCGGAGGCGCGCCGAGGGGAGCGGTATGTCCGCCCCGGGGGCCGCACGAACCCCGGGGCGCAGGAGCCCTCCCGCCGACTGTCCCTGAAACCACTCTTCGGGAGCGATTTCGCATGCCCATCGACATGTCGACAAGCCGTCCCAACGCAAACAGCACCCGCCCGGCACGCACCTCACCCACCGCACGCACCTCACCCACCGCACCGCCACGACGCGCCCACGACGACGCCCCCGACACCCTGAGCCGGTTCGTCCGGCTGGTGGCCCTGGAGGCGGGGCCGGAGCGGGACGCCGTGCGCGAGGAGATCGTCACCGCCTGGTTACCCATGGCGCACCGGATCGCCGGCCGGTTCCGCGACCGCGGCGAGACGGTCGAGGACCTGCGGCAGGTGGCGGCCCTCGGACTCGTCAAGGCCGTCGACCGCTTCGACCCCGAGCGCGGCGCCTTCGAGAGCTATGCGGTGCCCACCATCACCGGGGAGGTCAAGCGGCACTTCCGGGACCGTATGTGGGCGCTGCGCGTGCCCCGGCGTGTGCAGGAACTGCGCAACAAGGTGCGCATCGCCCGCCGGGAGCTCGTCCAGCAGCCGGGCGCCGCCGAGCCCTCGGCCGCCGATCTCGCCGCCCGCACCGGCCTCACCGAGGACGAGGTGACGGCCGGTCTGGAGGCCCTGGAGAGCTTCAGCACCCTCTCGCTGGACGCCGAGCCCCCGACCGGCGACGACGGCTACAGCCTCGCCGACACCCTCGGCGCCGCCGACTCCTCCTTCGACGTCGTGGTCGACCGCGAGTCCGCGAGGGAGAGCCTGCGCCGGCTGCCGGAACGCGAGCGTGCCATCCTCTACATGCGCTTCTTCGAGGACATGACACAGAGCAGGATCGCCGACCGGCTGGGCATCTCCCAGATGCACGTCTCCCGGCTCATCAGCCGCAGCTGCGCCCGGGTGCGCGAGGAAGCGCTGCGATGACGGGTCTGTTGACTGCACCAAGTCGGTGATCGCTGGTGTTCCGGCTGGTGGGTGCCGAGGATCTCGGCATGTCCTCGTTTCATGGAATGTCCTCCGTACATCGGGATCTGATGGATGGCTGCGGTCGGTTGCCGTCGGTCGGTGCGGTGGTGAACCGGTGGATGCGGCTGCGCGAGATCCTCACCGCCGCCCAGGCCGTCGAACCCGGTGAGCGGTTCACCGCAGCCGGCGCACAGTGGCAACGCACCGCCAGCGAGTACGACCTCAAGCGCGCCAAGACCGAGAAGTCCTTCCCCGTTCGGGCGATCAACCGCGACACCGGCGAGCTGGTCGCCGTCACCCGGGACGAGACCGCGGCCTTCTGGGGCTGGGCCGTCGTCGAAGTGCTCCGGCACGCCGGCCTGCGGATCGAGGAGTTGACCGAGCTGACCCACTTGAGCGTCCGCAACTACCAGCGTCCCAACGGCGAGGTCGTCGCGCTCCTGGTCGTCACTCCCTCCAAGACGGACCGCGAGCGGGTGATCCCGATGTCCGCCGAACTGTTCCACGTCATCGCTCAGGTCATTCGCCGGCACCGCGGCACCTACGGCACGGTGCCGATCGCGAGCCGGTACGACGTCCACGAGAAGGTGTGGTGCCCACCCCTGCCCTACCTCTTCCAGACCCAGACCGGCCTGGAGCGACAGGCGATGAGCACCAGCACGATCTGGCGCCGCCTGCGCAAGTGCTGCACCGATCTGGCCAAGACCCACCCGGAGTTCGTCGGGACGACGTTCTCCGCCCATGACTTCCGCAGGATCTTCGCCACGGACTTGGTCAACTCGGGGCTGCCCATCCACATTGGTGCCGCTTTGCTCGGCCACCTGAATATCCAGACCACTCGTGGCTGCGTCGCGGTCTTCGACGACGACATTGTGCGGCATTACCAGCAGTTCCTCGACCAGCGTCGCCAGCTGCGGCCGGAGGAGGAGTACCGGGACCCCACATCGGAGGAGTGGTCGGAGTTCCAGGAGCACTTCGACAAGAGGAAGGTCGAGCTGGGCTCCTGCGGGCGCCCTTACGGAACGCCGTGCGCGCATGAGCACGCCTGCATCAGATGCCCGATGCTCTCGGTCAACCCGGCGATGCTGCCCCGGCTGGATGAGCTGGAGGACGACCTGATCGCCCGCCGTCAGCACGCTCTCGCCCAGGGCTGGAAGGGCGAGGTCGAAGGCATCGAGCTGACATTGACGTTCCTGGGCTCCAAGCGGTCCCAGGCTCACCGGTCGCAGCAGCTGCCCACGGTAAACCTGGGCATTCCTGCTGTCCCTCACAGCCGCCTTACAACCGAATGATCAGCAGCGCAGATACCAGACGAGCGGTATCGAGTCCCGGGGCCTCGCCCCCGAAGTGTGCCTCCGGACGGGAGGTGCGCGCCGTGGGGGCACATTCACACGTCGCGGCGCCTCACAACGAGCACGGCGAGTGCGACCGTGATCAGCGGCCAGAGCGCGTACACGATCCAGGAGCCCGGGACCGTGGCGGTGTAGCCCAGGGATCCGGGATCCGGCTCCCAGGTTTGGACCAGGCGATTCCAGGCGGCCGACACCAGTGAGTGTTTGATGTCCGCCGACCAGCGGTTGCTCTCCGAGAACATGGTGGGCAGCATCAGCAGGGTGAAGACGCTGGTGACCATGGTCCCGGCGGCATGCCGGAGCAGAACGCCAAGGCCCAGACCGACCAGGGCACAGACCGGAGCCAGCAACGCGGATGCCACCAGCGCCCGGAACACCCCGGGGTGGGTGATCGGAACGCCGGCATGGTGCCCGTCCAGGATGGCCTGGGAGACCAGGAAGGAACCGGTGGAGGCGACCGTGCCGACCACGGTCCACAGCGCGGCGGTGACGGCCGCCTTGGCCAGCACCACCGAGCCGCGGGCCGGGACGGCCACGGTGGTGGTGCGGATCAGCCCGCTGCTGTACTCGCTTACGACGGAGAGGGCCCCCATGCTGCTGGCGACGAGCATCAGCGTCCAGTAGCCGGCCGCCGGGTAGGCGTCGTAGGGGAGGAAATCGGCGGGGCCGGAGCCCGCGGCCTTGTCCGTCAGTGTGGCCACGGCGGCGGACCCGATGACGAACAGGACGGTGAGTCCGATCGTCCACGGGGTGGAGCGCAGGGACCGTATCTTGATCCACTCGGAGGCGAGCAGGTCGCGGAAGCGGGCAGCCGGTACGGCGACGGGGGTGGTCGGGGGGACGGAGGCGAGTGTGGTCATCGGGGCTGTCCTGCCAGGTATTCGACGCTGTCGGCGGTGAGTTCCATGAAGGCCGCCTCCAGTGAGGCGGTGCGGGTGGTCAGCTCGTCCAGCCGGATGCGGTTCTCGAAGGCGAGCGCGCCGATTCGGTCCGCCGGGAGCCCGGTCACGGCGAGCTTCTCGGCGCCAGCCGATCCCTCCGGCTCGACCGAGGCGCCTGCCGCGGTCAGTACTGCTGCCAGCTCGGCGGCCTGCGGTGTCCCCACCACGACGCTGCTACGGGTGCTACGGGCCGCGAAGTCCCGTAGCGGCTCGGCGGCGATGAGGCGGCCCCGGCCGATGACAACCAGTTGGTCGGCGGTGCTCTCCATCTCCGACATCAGGTGGCTGGATAGGAAGACCGTGCGCCCCTCGGCGGCCAGGCGCCGGAAGAGTCGGCGTACCCAGAGCACGCCCTCCGGGTCCATGCCGTTGATCGGCTCGTCGAACATGAGCACGGGCGGGTCGCCGAGCAGGGCGGTGGCGATCCCCAGCCGCTGTTTCATGCCGAGGGAGAATCCGCCGATGCGGCGGTTCGCCGCCTCGGCCAGCCCCACTTCCTGGAGCACCTCGTCCACCCGGCGCCGCGGGATGCCGTTGCTGCGGGCCAGGGCGGACAGGTGGGCGGCGGCGCTGCGTCCGCCGTGGACCTGTCCGGCGTCGAGGAGGGCGCCGACGTGCCGCAGTCCGCGCGGTTGGTTGTGGAAGGGGACGCCGCTGACGGTGGCGGCGCCGGTGGTGGGAGCGTCCAGGCCGAGGATCATCCGCAGGGTGGTGGACTTGCCGGCTCCGTTGGGGCCGAGGAATCCGGTGACCTGGCCGGGCCGCACGGTGAAGGACAGATGGTCGACGGCCGTCTTGCTGCCGTAACGCTTGGTGAGTTCGTTGACTTCGATCACGGCACCCACATTGCCGAGAGGACCCCCGTCCGGACATGGGGCCGTGGGCGGCAATCGTGCGGCCGCATTGGCCCGTGGGCGTACGTCCCCGGGCTAATGCCGCGCGGGCGGCGGCCGGTTAGTCTCGCGGCGTGAACCCCATGACGATCACTTCGTTGCCTGCGCGCGTCGCGCACCGCAGTGTTGTTCCCGGGAGGG
This sequence comes from Streptomyces sp. NPDC050263, assembly GCF_040655955.1. Lineage (NCBI taxonomy): Bacteria > Bacillati > Actinomycetota > Actinomycetes > Kitasatosporales > Streptomycetaceae > Streptomyces > Streptomyces sp. NPDC050263. Next base: position 52,057 of record NZ_JBFAKW010000046.1, read on the forward strand.
AATGCCGCCGATGACGAGAACCAAGGCCGTGGCCTGGGTGGGCAGTGCCTCTTACCTCCTCGTGGTGGGTCTGCTGGTGGGGGGCGCGCCGCGGGCGTCGGGGTCGGTCGACGGTGTCGGGGCACTGCTGGCCGTGAGTCTGCTCGTCGGCGTGGTGCGACGGATGCCGCTGCTGGCTTTGGCCATGGCACTCTTCGGATCCACTGCCGTGGTGGTGGGCCCTCCGAGCTCCGTCCATGAGGGCCTGGCGGCCTCCTATCAGGGCCAGTTCCTGTCGTATCTGGCGGTGGACCTTGTCCTGGGCTTCATCGTCGCCACCTGCACATGGCGCGCTTCGATCGTCGCGGTGGCCGTGTCCTTCGTCGTGCAGCTGCTGGTGATCGGCGTCTTCGCGCACGGGGACAACCTGACCATCAACGGGGTGATCGGACTCCTGGCGATGGCCGCATCCTGCATGGCCGGTCTGCTGAGTCGCGAGCGCCGCGAGCACGCGGTGGCGCTGCGTGCACAGGAGGTGGCCGAGGCCATGACAGCCGAACGGCTGCGGATCGCACGGGAGCTGCACGACATGGTCGCGCACAGCATCGGCATCATCGCCATCCAGGCCGGTGTGGGCAGCCGGGTCATCCAGACCCAGCCAGCGGAGGCGCGCGAAGCCCTGCGCGCCATCGAGGCCACCAGCAGAGAGACCCTGTCGGGCCTTCGGCGCACGCTGGTGTCGCTCCGTCAGGCCGACCGGGGCGCGACCGCTTCGGAACAGTCATCGCTCGCACCCTCGCCGGGGCTGGCGGACGTCGAACGGCTGACGGCGGCGACCGCGGACGCGGGGGTACGCGTCGACGTACGCCGCAGCGGAGAGCAGCGTCCGCTGCCGGCCGACATCGACCTGTCCGCCTATCGCATCGTGCAGGAGGCGCTGACCAACGTGGTCCGGCACGCGGGCGCCGAGCGTTGCCGGGTGGCCATCGACTACGGAGACGAGGAGCTGTCCGTGGAGGTCGTCGACGACGGGCGCGGCGCCACCGGGAACGGCTCGGCCCACGGCTTCGGCATCATCGGGATGCGGGAACGGGTCGGCCTGCTGCACGGCCACCTCAGCGCCGGGCCGCGTCCCGAGGGCGGCTTCCGGGTGGCGGCCCGGCTGCCGCTGCCCACACCCGTCGGAGTTCCGGTGGAGACCCGATGACCGTCCGCGTGGTGCTCGCCGACGACCAACCGCTGGTGCGGTCCGGCCTGCGCGTACTCATGGCCGACCACTCCGACCTGGAAGTCATCGGTGAAGCCGCCACCGGTGCCGAGGCCGTCCAACTGGTCAGGGACGTCAGCCCCGACGTCGTGGTGATGGACATCCGGATGCCCGGCATGGACGGGATCGAGGCCACCCGACTGATCACGGCCGACCGGGCCACGACGCGGGTACTCGTCCTGACCACCTTCGACGAGGACGACTACGTCTACGGCGCGCTCCGGGCCGGCGCGAGCGGCTTCGTTGTCAAGGACATGGCTCTGGACGACATCCTCGCGGCGATCCGCGTGGTCGCCGCCGGCGACGCACTGATCGCGCCGGGTGTGACGCGCCGTCTGATCGCCGACTTCATCGGGCGCCCCGCGGCTGTCCCGGAGCGCTCCCCACGGCCGATCGAGGGCATCACCGAGCGGGAACGGGAAGTGCTGACCCTGGTCGGACGCGGCCGGTCGAACACCGAGATCGCCGAGGACCTCTTCATCACAGTGGCCACCGCCAAGTCGCACGTGTCCCGGCTGCTCACCAAACTGGGCGCCCGGGACCGGGTCCAGCTCGTCATCACCGCCTACGAGACAGGGCTCATCACGCCGCCTCGCTGATGGCGACCTGCTCGACGCTCATCACCGGGCACCCCCGGCCACAGCTTGGTGCAGAGAAGCGCGAGGTCTGACGTCCGTCTCCCGGGGAACCCGGTCCAGATGAACGAACCAGAGTTCCCGAGCGACGAGCGGCCCGTGGACATGTACCTCGATCTGCTGCGCGTCCGCATGGACAGCGAGGACTACCGGCTTCTGCTGAGGGTCGTCGCCCCCGCCCTGCGCGCTCTCGACGAACAGCCACCCGAGAATCTCGACTTCGCGCTCGATCCGGAGGACACCGAGCACCTGCCCCAGGAGATACGCGACGAGGCCGCCCTGGTCATCGCCACCGCGGTCACCGGCCGGCTGGACAACCGGCTGGTCGAGATCGACGTCGACGGCACCGGCCCGGTCAGGGTGGTCACCGACGCGGTCACCGCGTCCGATCCCGCCCGGCTCGCCGAGATCGCCGGCATCATCATGCAGCGCCACCGGGACACCGAGGAACTGCGGGGCATCGCGGAGGCGAGCGGTATGCCCACGGACTTCTGAGGCCGACAGGGGCCGCCGGCAGCGCTCTCACTTCGGGGGCGGCACCGCCGGAGCGACCCGCACCCCGAGCGGGCGGGCGAGGCCGACCACCGCCTCGTCCAGGCGCTGTAGATGCCGTAGCACCCGGTCGGTCACCCGGCCGTAGCGCGGGGTGCCCGCCCCGCCAGGCTTCAGCAGAGCGGCGATGCTCGGCCCGGTCAGTACGTCGGCGGTGCTCCGCTCGTCCGCGACGCGCGCGGCGAGGGCCCCGATGTTGTGCAGGATGCGCTGCCCGGCCCGGCGCAGCCGCGGGTCCGCCGCGATCGACGGATGCGTCGGCAGCAGCTCCGCCGTGGCCGCCAGGGAGCGGGCGTGGTACGCGCAGGTCTCCAGCAGCGCGACGACGTACTGGGCCGTGTCCCGCCGTGTGCGCAGCGGGGTGACCGGATGGGTCAGGGGCTGCGTGGCGGCCCGCAGATCGGCCAGCGACTGATCCAGATCGCGGGCCCGGTCCAGCAGCTCCGCCGGGGGCCCGCCGCTGAGCTGCTCCACGGCCGCCTCGGTGACCTCGGTCAGCCGGTCCAGCACGGTCCCGAGCAGTTCGTTGGTCCGCCGGTCCGTGTGCACCGGCAGCACCAGCGCCGCCGCGACGATCCCGCAGGCCGCCCCGAGCGCAGTCTCCTCGATCCGCAGCACCAGCACCGACAGGCTGTAGGTGTGCAGCAGCGTGTAGAGCACGCCCAGCGCGGCCGTCACGAAGAACGACATCAGCGTGTACGACAGCGGCGCCGTGTAGAACATCGCGAACACGCACAGCAGCACCACCGCGAACGCCGTCCAGGTGTGGTGTCCGACCAGTCCCGCCAGCACGATGCCCGCGACCACGCCGAGCGCCGTGCCCAGCAGCCGTCGGTAGCCCTTGACCAGGATCTCCCCGGTGGAGGCGGTGTTGAGGAAGACGATCCAGCAGGTCAGCACCGCCCAGTACCAGCGGTGCGAGGAGAGCAGCTCGCCGCCGACGATGGCCAGCGACGACCCGACGGCGACCTGCACCGCGGCCCGGGTCGTCGGCCGCCGCAACCCCGTGGCCTGCTCCGCCGTGCCCTCGTCCTCCTCGGCCACGCCGATCGAGGCGTCCTCCGCGTCCAGTTCCTCGCGGGAGCGGGCCGTCTCGGGGCTGTCGTCGGACTCGTCCTGCGGCCCGTCGAGCGCGATCCGCAGCCCCAGCACGGCACGCGCCGCCTCGCCGACGCCCCGGAAGACGTCCTGCACGGCGGGCGAGGCCGACGGCAGGTTCTCCTCGTCCCGGTAGCCGAGCAGCCGGTTGCGCACCTGCGACAGCGCCGTGCCCGACGCCTCCTCGACGGGATGCCGTACGAGCAGCGCCAGGGCCCGCAGATCGCGGCGCAGGGCGTCGAGCGACTCGTCCCGGACAGGGAGACGACCGCCTTCCGGCAGGGGCGCGCCCGGCAGATGCAGGGTCAGGGTGTCGGCGCGCTCGACGCTGCGGGCCGTCAGCAGGAGCAGCCCCAGCCGCTCGGCGGCGATCTCGGCGTCGGCGACCCGGCGCTGCACCAGCCGGGCCGTCGCCTCGTCCGCAGTGCCCTCCTCCAGCCGGCCGTGGATCATCATGGCCGTCTCGTGCAGCCGGGCGGTGCCCTCGCGGACCTGGGCGAGGGCCTTGTCCACGTCGTCCGGGCCGGCGTCGAGCAGGTCGAGCTGGGCGTCGAGCAGCTGCGCCAGCCGCGCCCGGAACGCCAGCCGCAGCCGCTGGAGGATCCCGGTCGGGGTCTGCGGCACCAGCACGAACCGGGCCACCGCGCTGCACGCGAAGGCGACGGCGAGCACCCCCTGGTACCCCGCCAGGTCTGACGTCCCGACGCCGACGAACAACGCCATGAAGTAGACCTGGAAGGCGATCAGCCCGAGGGCCGTGCCCCGGTCGCCGAACCGGCGGCCGTACACCGCGCAGAAGATCAGCGCGACGAAGAAGAAGTCCCCGCCCAGCACCCGCGAGCTGAGCAGCGCCGCCAGCGACACCGAGGCCAGAGCCACCGGCAGGCCCACGGCCAGCGTGACCGCCTGCCGGTGGCGCTGCTTCTCCCGGACGGCGAACGTGGCGACCATCGCCGCGATCGCCCCCGCCACCAGATGCGGGACGTCGGCGCCCGGCAGGGAGAGCACGGCCAGCGTGCACGTGATCGCGCCGACCGTCCGCAGCCCGGCCGCCAGCCGCAGCAGCCCGGGATCGGACGCCGCGACCCGATCCCGCCACCGCGCGCCGAACGACCGTGCCGCCGCCCTCACGCGGCCGTGCTCTCGCCCACCGTCTCTCCCGCCGTCCGTCTCCGCCGCCCCGGGCCTCAGGCGGTCTCCGGGCCGTTCTCCTCGACCCGCGCCCGTACCTGCTCGGGCGTCAGATACCGGTCCGTGTGATCGAAGTCCTTCAGGTTCGCCGCCCGGCGCGCCTGGAGGCCGGTGCGGACGAAATCGTCGCCCGCGACCGCGTTGAGCGTCCAGTTCGTGAGCACCCGCGCCTTGGCCACGCCCGTGCGCAGCGCCCCCCAGTGGTAGCCGCGGGCCACGGCCTGCGCGGGCAGCCCCCGCAGCGGTATGCCGAGCGGCTTGGAGACGGCGTCGGTGCCGCCGAGGTCGACGACCAGACCGAGGTCCTTGTGCACGTACGGCCGCATCGACTGGCCCCGCAGCGTCGCGATGACGTTGTCGGCGACGACTTTGCCCTGCCGCATCGCGTGCTGCGCGGTCGGCGGGCACACCGCGCCGTCCTCGCCCTTGGCGACGTCGGGCACGGCGGCGGCGTCCCCGAGCGCGAACACCCCGTCGTCGCCGGGCAGATTCAGCTCGGCCTCGACGGCGAGCCGCCCGCGGACCGTCTCCGCGCCCAGCGTCGCGATGAGCGGGCTCGCCACGACCCCCGCCGTCCAGATGAGGGTCCGGGTCGGGACCACCCGCCCGTCGGTGAAGGTGACCTCCTCCGGGCCCGCCTTGGCGACGGACACGCCGAGCGAGATCTCGATCCCCCGTTTGCGCAGCACCTCCTGAGCGCTGAGCCCGAGCTTGTCGCCGAGTTCCGGCATCAGCTTCGGGGCGATGTCGATCAGATGCCACTTGATCAGGTTCTGGTCCAGCCGCGGATAGCGCTTGACCGCGTTGTGGGTGAGCAGTTGCAGACACGCGGCGGTCTCGGTGCCGGCGTAGCCGCCGCCCACCACCACGAACTGGAGCCGCGAGGCCCGCTCGGCGGGGTCGTGGCTGGCGTCGGCGAGATCCAGCTGGCTGATGACGTGGTCGCGGATGTAGGCGGCCTCCGCGAGGGTCTTCATCCCGAAGGCGTTGTCGGTCAGCCCGGGGATGTCGAAGGTGCGGGTGACGCTGCCGGGGGCCAGCACGATGTAGTCGTACCGCTCGTCGACGATCTCGTCGGTGATGGTCCGGATGACGCAGACCTTCGACTTCAGGTCCACGCCGACGGCGTCGCCCGGAATGATCCGGGTGCGGTACCTCCTGCTGCGGCGCAGGGAGAGAGCGATCGACTGGGGCGTCAGCACCCCTGAGGCGACCTGAGGCAGCAGCGGCAGATAGAGCTGGTAGGAGTACGGCGTCACCAGAGTGACGTCGGCCTCCGCGGCGGCGAGCCTGCGTTCCAGACGCCGAACGCACCCCACTCCGGCGAAGCCCGCACCCACCACCAGGATCCTGGGTCGTGTCACGTTGTCCATCCCTTTCTGCGGCTCCAGGCGGTCTGCCCCGACGTCTGCGCGAGCCCCGCCCCCGGGCGCTTCGCCACTCGTCGATCCCACCGCGCCCGGGCCGGTTCCGCCAGCCGTGCGAGGCATGCAGACGAACGTTTCTCCTGAGGCCACCGTCGTACCCCTCGAAAGGCCTGTATACGCCCCCGACCGATGGCCTTGAACAGCCCATGGCGTCCACAACGGGGGGCACGGGCCCGAATGCGGCCGCCGCGGAAGGGTAATTGAGTTGTGGAGCGGGAGAGGGGAGCAGCGGTGAGCATCGACGGAATCTGGTCGTACACGCAGGAAAGCGGCGCTGCCGAAGGTCAGGACCTGACCGGCTACGCCGTCGTGACGGCCGACGGCGCCCTCGGACACGTGGAACGCGAGGCCGGTCCGCACGGCATGCGGCACCTGGTCGTCGACACGGGCGTCTGGCTGTTCGGCAGGAGCGCCGTCGTCCCGGCGGGCGTCGTGACGGGCATCGACCACGCGGGCCGCAGGGTCTTCCTGGCCTGCACGGGGGACGAGGTCAAGGAAGCACCGCGCTTCCGCACCGACAGCGAGACGAGGGACCCGGCGTACCTCACGGCCGTCGGCGACCACTACCGCCGGCTGACCCCGCGCGGCACGACGTCGGCGTGAGCGAGGAGGCCGCCCGCGTCCTCACCACGGCAGGAAGACGTGGACGTCCTTCCCCTGCCCCCGGCCCGCCTCGTTCGGCACCACGCTGACCTGGCTGCAGAGCGTGTGGACGAGGTACCAGCCGATGCCCCCGCCCCCGCTGTCGGGACGGAACGGCCGCGGGGTCGGCGGGGTGCTGCTGGTGTCGTGGAGCGTGATGTGCACCCCGTCGAAGGTGGGGCGCAGCCGCAGTTCGAAGGGGCCCGGCGCGTACTGGACCGCGTTGGCGGCCAGCTCGGTGACGATCAGCACGATGTCGTGCCAGCAGTCCGGCGAGGCGGGCGGCGCGGTCCGTGCCAGCTCGCGGAGGAACTCCTCCGTGGCCAGCCGGGCGCCCGTCACGTCCCGGGGCTCGCCCGCGAAACGGGCCGTACTGCTCGCAATCGTCCAGGAAGACAGTGCGTCGTCACCACGCGGCTCGGTTGCCATGTCGTCTGTGCGGCCCCGTCGCTGCCGGGACCGTCGTCCTTTCTCGTACGGCTCTTCGGTTCGCCCCTTTCAGGGTTCCCGAGGCCCCGCAGGCCAATCGGGACCGGTTCAGCGGAACACGTCGTCCGCGTCGTCCCAGCCCAGCACCTCCTCCGGAGCGCTCTGCCGCGGCAGCCGCGCCCGTGCCTGGTACATCGCCTCGATCTCCGCCGCGTAGTGCGCCACGATCGAGTCGCGGCGCAGCTTCATCGAGGGCGTCAGCAGCCCGTTGGCCTGGTCGAACGGCTGCGGAAGGATGCGGAAGGCGCGGATCGACTCCGAGCGGGACACCGTGCTGTTGGCGGCGGCCACCGCCCGTCCGATCTCCTCCCGCAGCGCGTTCTCCTCCCGCGCCTCCCGGCTCTGCGGGTCGCCGTGCAGCGTCAGGCTCCCGCGCCAGTGGACCAGGAAGTCGGGGTCGAGCGTGATCAGCGCGCCCACACAGGGCCGGTTGTCGCCCACGACCACGGCCTGGTGCACGAGCGGATGCATCCGCAGCCGCTGCTCCAGCGCGGCCGGCGCCACACTCTTGCCGCTGCTGGTGATGATGACGTCCTTCTTGCGGCCGGTGATCGTGAGATAGCCGTCGGAGTCCAGGAAGCCGAGGTCGCCCGTGGCCAGCCAGCCGCCCCACATCGCGGCCCGGGTCGCGGTCTCGTCGTTGACGTACCCCTGGAACACCGACGGGCCCCGCACCAGGATCTCGCCGTCGTCCGCCACCCGGATGTCGGTGCCCGGCAGCGCCTGTCCGACGGTGCCCGACTTCTCCCGGCCCAGCGGCTGCATGGTGATCCCGCCGCTGGTCTCGGTCAGACCGTAGCCGTCGTGCACATAGACGCCGATGCCCTCGTAGAACAGCGACAGATCGCGATGGAGCGGGGAGCCGCCCGAGGTGGCGCGGTGGACCCGACCGCCCAGCGCGGCCCGGAGCCTGCGGTACACCGTCCGTTCGAACAGGGCGTGCTGCAACCGCAGGTCGAGGCCGGGCCCCGAGCCGCGGCCCAGCCGATGGCGTTCGACGGCGGCCGCGAAGTCCCGGGCCGTCTCCGCCGCCCGCTCGAACAGCGCGCCGCGGCCCGACTCCTGGGCGGCCCGCAGAAAGTTCTTGTAGATCTTCTCGAAGACCGACGGGACCGCGTACAGATACGTCGGCCGGAACGTGCGCAGCGACTGGGAGAGGCTGTCCGCGCCGAGATCGGGCTCATGGCCCATCAGGATGCCGCCGCGCAGACACATGCCCTGGATCATCAACCCGTAGACGTGGGAGAACGGCAGGAACGCCAGCACGCGTCCCTGCTCCCCCGGGCGCGCCGCCGTGTGCCCCCACCCCGCCAGGAGCGTGTCGCACGGGCTGGCCAGGCTGCGGTGACTCAGCGCACAGCCCAGCGGCCGGCCCGAGGTGCCGGAGGTGTAGGCGATCACCGCGGTCGAGTCGGGCAGCACGATCCGGCGCAGCGAGTGGATCGTGGTGATCGGCACCAACCGGCCGCGCTGCGCGAGCTCGTCGAGCGCGCCCGCGTCCAACTGCCAGACGTGGCGCAGCGCGGGCAGCGCCGCGCACACCGATCCCACGGTCATGACGCTCTGTTCGTCCTCGACGACCACGCCGACACAGCCGGAGTCCCGCAGGATCCACTCGACCTGGTCGCGCGAGGACGTCGGATACACCGGGACGACCTCCGCGCCGACCGCCCACAGCGCGTGGCAGAGCACCGTCCACTCGTACCGGGTGCGGGCCATGATCGCGACCCGGTGGCCGGGCTTGATCCCGCACGCCACGAACCCCTTGGCCAGGTCGGCCACTTCGTCCCGCAGCTCGACGGCCGTCACCTGCGCCCAGTCGGCGGAGCCGGCGGGCCGCCGCGAGAGCACCGGAAGCTCGGGGGTACGGGCGGCTGTCTCGAAGACGCTGTCGACGAGCCCCGCGGTCAGCGGCGAGGTGGTGGGGGGAGCGAGGGCGAAGTCGCGCATGCGCTGCTCCTGACGTGTACGGGCTGTGACCTCGCCGACGGGAACTGTTATCGACGGTGGTCGAATCTAGCCCAGGTCGGACCGGTTGTGGCCTGGATCGAATAAGTAATCCGCGTTGGTGATCTCGCCGTGACCGGACGGCTCGCCGAGGCCCCGAACCCGGAGGCCGGGCGGGGGATCGGCGGCCGTCTCAGGCCTGGGTGTGCCGCACACAGGCGGTGACCACCTCGCGCAGGTTACCGGTGCGTTCCCACACGTCGCGCTGGATCCGCGAGCCGTTGCCGTGCCGCAACAGCCGGGCGCAGGACGCACGGGCCCGCTCCAGGTCCCCGGTGTCCGCCAGCGCGTCCTCGACATGCTCCAGCAGGGCCCGCACGACGGTCTCGGCGCGGGTCCGCCGCATGGTCGCGGGGTGCAGCAGATCGCCGTTCAGCCCCGAGCGGGCGGCGCGCCAGCCGGCCAGCCGCAGCAGGCTCACGCTGTGGTCCAGCGGCGCCTGGCCGGCCTCCCACTCGCGGGCGGCGGTCTCGACGAGCCCGCGCACCAGCGTGGCGATCAGCACGGCGGTGTCCGCGTGCAGACAGACGTCCGCCACCCGCACCTCCACCGTCGGATAGCGCGCCGACAGCCGGGCGTCGAAGTAGATCATGCCCTCGTCGAGGATCGTGCCCGTGGCCACCATGTCCGCCACCTGCCGGTGGTACCGCTCCGCCGAACCGAACAGCTCGGTCGGCCCCGCCGACGGCCAGCGCGCCCACACCCGGCTGCGATAACTGCTGTAGTCCGTCTCCCGGCCCTGCCAGAACGGTGAGTTGGCACTCAGTGCCGACAGCACCGACAGCCAGGGCCGGATCCGGTCGACGACCGCGACGCCCTCGTCGTCCGAGTCGACGGACACATGGACATGGCAGCCGCACACCATCTGCTCACGCGTCGCGATGCCGTACTGCTCCGCCATCCACTGGTAGCGCCGGTTCATGCTGACGGAAGGGCTCACCGGCAGCGGGGACGAGGCGAGCGCGACGACCGCGCACCCGGCGTCCCGGGCGTGCCGAGCCGCCTCCCGGCGCATGTCCACGATCTCCGCGCCGAGCTCGCCCATGCCCGACTGCGGGTGGGTGGCGAACTCGAGCATCTGCTTGTGCAGTTCCTTCTCGAAGACGTCCTGCGCCTCGCACCGCGAGGCACGGGCGAGGACGGCGGCGGACAGGGCTTGCGGCTCCCCGGTCTCCGGGTCGACCAGGAGGAGCTCCTCCTCCACTCCGACGGTGCGCACGGGATACGGCCTCTCTCTGGCGGGTGGTACGCACCCGACTGCCCTGTCCGATGTCTGTTCACACGGACGCCGGCACCAGCCACACCGTGGCCAGGGGCGGCAGCGTGATCCTGAGCTCCCCGTTCTGAGGCGCGACGGGCGCCGGGTGGCCGACACCGCCGCCGCCGTACGCTTCCGCGTCGGTGTTGAGCACCTCACGCCAGGCCCGGACCTCGCCGGGGACGGCGAGCCGGTAGTCGTGCCGCACGACGGGGGAGAAGTTGCTGACGGCCAGCAGCGGAGCGCCGTGGGCGTCGTGGCGCAGGAACGCGAAGACGTTGTCGTCCGCCGCGTCGCCGAGCACCCACCGGAAGCCGGCCGGGTCGGTGTCGCGCTCCCAGAGGGCCGGGGTGGCCCGGTAGACGGTGTTGAGATCGCGCACCAGGTCCCGCACCCCCCGATGGTCGCCCGCCGACGCGTACCCGGGATCGAGCAGCCACCACTCCGGCCCGTGTGCCTCGGACCACTCCGCGCCCTGGGCGAACTCCTGCCCCATGAAGAGGAGTTGCTTGCCCGGGTGAGCCCACATGAAGCCCAGGTACGCACGGTGGTTCGCGCGCCGCTGCCACCAGTCGCCGGGCATCTTGGAGACCAGCGCCTGCTTGCCGTGCACCACCTCGTCGTGCGAGATGGGCAGGACGTAGTTCTCGCTGTACGCGTACACCATCGAGAACGTCATCTCGTTGTGGTGGTACTTGCGGTGCACCGGCTCCTTGCCGATGTACTGCAGCGAGTCGTGCATCCAGCCCATGTTCCACTTCAGCCCGAAGCCGAGACCGCCGCTGTCGGTCGGCCGGGTCACCCCGTCCCAGGCGGTGGACTCCTCCGCGATCGTCACGACCCCCGGACTGCGGCGGTACACCGTCGCGTTCATCTCCTGCAGGAACGCCATCGCGTCCAGGTCCTCCCGGCCGCCGAACACGTTCGGCGTCCACTGTCCGGAGTCCCGCGAGTAGTCGAGATAGAGCATGGAGGCGACGGCGTCCACCCGCAGACCGTCGACGTGGAACTCCTCGCACCAGTAAGTGGCGTTCGCCACGAGGAAGTTGCGCACCTCGACACGCGCGAAGTCGAACTCGTAGGTCCCCCAGTCCGGATGCTCGGCCCGCCGCGAGTCCCCGGGCTCGTAGAGCGGGTCCCCGTCGAACCGGGCCAACGCCCAGTCGTCCTTGGGGAAGTGCGCCGGCACCCAGTCCACGATCACGCCGATCCCGGCCCGGTGCAGGGCGTTCACCAGGTACTTGAAGTCGTCCGGGGTGCCGAGCCGGGAGGTCGGAGCGTAGAAGCCGGTGACCTGATATCCCCAGGAACCCGAGAACGGATGCTGGGCGACCGGCATGAACTCCACATGGGTGAAACCGAGATCATCGACATAGGCCGGGAGTTCCTCCGCCAGCTGACGGTACGTGAGCCCGGGCCGCCAGGACGGCAGATGGACCTCGTACACGGAGAACGGCGCCACGTGCACGGGAACGTCGCCCCGGTGCGCCATCCACTCCTCGTCCGACCACTCGTAGTGCGAGGCGTGCACGATCGACGCCGTGTCCGGCGGCACCTCGGAGCGCCGGGCCATCGGGTCGGCCTTGAGGAAGCGGTCGCCGTAACGGGAGGTGATCTCGAACTTGTACCGGGTGCCCTCGCCGATCCCGGGCAGGAACAGCTCCCACACCCCTGACGCGCCGAGGGACCGCATCGGGAACGCCGTCCCGTCCCAGAAACAGAAGTCCCCGGCCACCCGCACCCCCTGGGCGTTCGGCGCCCACACCGTGAACCGGGTGCCGATCACCCCCTGGTGGGCCATCGGCTCCGCGCCCAGCGCCTTCCACAGCTCCTCGTGCCGCCCCTCACGGATGAGATGCAGATCGAGGTCGCCCAGGGCCGGGAGGAAGCGGTAGGGGTCGTCCACCTTGTGCTCGGCGCCCTCGTACGACACCAGCAGCGTGTACGCGGGCACCGCGTCGAGCGGCAGCAGGACGGCGAAGAGACCGTCGCCCTCCGAGACCAGCGGGGTGGGATCGCCGTGGATCAGGACGCTCACGGCGTCGGCGAAGGGCCGCAGGGCCCGGAAGACGACCCCGCCCTCCACCGGGTGCGCGCCCAGCAGCGCGTGCGGATCGTGATGGGAGCCCGACAGCAGCCGACCGCGGTCGGCCGGATCGAGGGCGGGCGCCGTGCGCGGGCGGGGGCCGGCCGACTCGGGCGGAGAGGTGTCACGCAGGGCCACAGGGGTCAGCCTCCTCGGACGGCGAGTCGTTCGATCGCCGCCATGGGTACGGGGAGCCAGTCGGGACGGTTACGGGCCTCGTACAGCACTTCGTACACGGCTCGGTCCGTCTCGTAGGCACGCAGCAGGGCATGTTTCTTGCGGGGGTCCCAGCCCGCGCGGGCCGCGTAGCCCGCGCAGTAGGCCTCCCGGCAGCGGCGCGCCCACTCGGGCCGCCACGGCCGGCGCTGGCGGGCCGCGTAGTCGAACGAGCGCAGCATTCCGGCGATGTCCCGGACCGGGGAGTGGGCGCTGCGCCGCTCGGCCAGCGGACGCGACGGCTCGCCCTCGAAGTCGATGACGAACCAGTCGCGCCCGGCGCGCAGCACCTGCCCGAGGTGCAGATCGCCGTGGATGCGCTGGGCGGGCGGCCCGGCGTCGCAGACGGAGAGCGCTCCGAACGCGGTGGTCAGGCCGGGGACGAACGGGCGCAACGCCGGCACATGGTGCGCGGCCGCCTCCAGCCGCTCGGTCATCGCCGCCGCCGTCCGCCCGTCCTCCGCGTCCGGGCCGGCCGGCAGGGCCGCGGCCAGCGCCAGATGGACGTCCGCCGTGGCCCGCCCCAGTTCCTCGGCCTCCGCCGCGAAGTCCTCGCCGCGGGCGAGCGCCCGCAGGGCCAGCGTCCAGCCGTCCGAGGCGTCGGGCAGGAACGGCTGGAGCACGCCGAGCGTCGCCTCCTGCGGATGCGTCGTCGAGAACCAGGCCACCGGCGCGGGCACCCGCCCGCACCCCTGCCCGGCCAGCGCGACCGGCACCTCCAGGTCGGGATTCACCCCGGGCTGGATCCGCCGGAAGATCTTCAGGATGAACGCGTCCCCGTACACCAGCGAGGTGTTGGACTGCTCGGCCTCCAGCAGCCGCGGCGCGAGCCCCGGGGGCAGCGACACGGACGGGTCGGACTCGAAGCACAGCGGGCCGAGCGTGCCGGGGTGCCGCATCCGCTCCAGGAGCAGATGCGTCGACCGGGGGTCCTGCAACGCGTCATGGACCGTCAGACCGGCCAGCGGCCCGTCCTCCACCCTGCCGATCAGCGCCCGGCCGAGGCGCGGCGACAGATGCTCCTGGAGTCCGAGGAGCAGCTGGTAGCAGTCGCCGGCCGGGGGAGTGTTCCCGGGCGTCGGGACGCCCGACTGACCGGCGTGCACGAGCAGATGCAGACAGCCCGGGTACAGCTCGGTCATCGAGAGCATGCGCAGATCGGTGAGGGGCCGGTCCTTGCCGGCGAACCAGCGCTGCCGCGGCAGCCACTCCCGCAGCAGCGAGGCGAGCGGTCCGACCGAGCGGACGCCGCTCGCGCCGCTCGGCCGCAGGGGTGCGGTCTTCGTCACGGTGACCCATCCTTTCCGCGGCGCACGCTCACAGGCGGCGACCGATCCGGGACGCGGCTCTGGTGAGCCGGAACCAGTAGAAGCCGTGGCCCGCGAGGGTGAGCAGATAGGGCAGTTCACCGATGGCGGGGAACCGGACGCCGCCGAAGAGCTCGACGGGATACCGCCCGTCGAAGCGGCGCAGGTCGAGTTCGGTGGGCTGTGCGAAGCGCGAGAAGTTGTGCACGCACAGCACGAGGTCGTCCTCGTACTCCCGCAGGAAAGCGAGAACGGCCTGGTTGGACGACTGGAGTTCGGTGTACGTCCCGAGCCCGAAGGCGGGGTTCTGCTTGCGGATCTCGATCATGCGCCGGGTCCAGTGCAGCAGCGACGAGGGCGACGACATCGACGCCTCGACGTTGGTGACCTGGTACCCGTAGACGGGATCCATGATCGCGGGGAGGGACAGCCGCCCGGGGTCGCAGGACGAGAAGCCCGCGTTGCGGTCCGGTGTCCACTGCATGGGGGTGCGGACGGCGTCGCGGTCGCCGAGCCAGATGTTGTCGCCCATGCCGATCTCGTCGCCGTAGTAGAGGATCGGCGAGCCGGGCAGCGACAGCAG
>NZ_JBFAKW010000047.1:0-65778 GCF_040655955.1 Streptomyces sp. NPDC050263
TGCCGTTGCGAGGGTGTCCAGGTCGGTCGTCACACATCGACACTGGACGCCCTCGTCCTATGTCCGCAGGACATCCCTTGGACTCATTCATCTAGGGCTTTCGCCCGGTGCGGCGAGAGTGCGTGCCGGGCGTCGCGACGCCGCGGAGATCCATCAGAAGCCCCCTAGCCGGCGGCGCCGGTCAGGACCTCCGCGAGCGCCCGCAGGTTCACCCGCCCCCTCCCGTACGCACTCAGCGCACGGCCGCCCGGCTCGGGCAACCCGGTGCAGACGAGCACCGCGTCCGGCCGTGCGGCCAGCAGCGCGTCCCGTACCCGCTGCTGCCACGGATACAGCTCCGCGTCGCACACGGCGACGACCAACGGCCGCCCCTGCGCCGTCCGCAGGACGTCCCGTACGAGGTCCTCGACGGCCTCGGCGTCCTCCGGCTCCCCGGTGACCGCGGTCCCCGTGACCGTCGGGTCCAGGGACCGCAGTGCGGTCAGGAGGTCCTCGCCGCCCCAGTTGAGAGCGGGGTGCGGGGGCGGGAAGCAGTCCACGACGTGGGCGCCGCGCACCGGCTCGGGCAGGGGCCCCGTGCCGCGCACGGCCCGCCGTGCCGCCGCCAGCCCGGCCGTCTCGTCCCACGCGGCCACGTCGGCCGGGCGGTACGGCAGCACCGCGTAGCGCAGCGCGAGCCGCCGTACCCGCGCCGCGGCCTCGGTCACCCGCTCGGGGGCCAGTTCGCCGGATCGCAGGGCGTCGAGCACGGCGTCCCGGCAGGCGAGGGTGACCTCCAGATCCGGCACGGCGACGATGACCTGGTCCGCTCCCGCCGCGAGCGCGAGACGCGCCCCGGCCGCCTCGCCGTAGCGGTCGGCGATGGCCTTCATCTCCAGCGCGTCGCTCACCAGGACGCCGTCGAAGCCGAGTTCGCCGCGCAGCAGCTCGGAGAGGATCCGCGGACTGAGCGTGGCGGGCCGGTCCGGGTCGAGGGCGGGGAAGACGACGTGGGCGCTCATCAGCATGGGCACGCCCGCCTCGACGGCCGCCCGGAACGGCGCGAGGTCGAGCCGGTCGTACGGCCGCGGGTCGACCGCGAGCTCGTGGTGGCTGTCGGTGACGGTCCCGCCGTGGCCGGGGAAGTGCTTCGCGCAGGAGGCCACGCCGCGCGCCTCGGTGGCCGCGATCCAGGCCCGCAGATGCCGGGAGACGAGCTCCGGGTCGGCGCCGAAGGCGCGGGTGCGCACGATCGGGTTCTCGGGCCGGCTCTGGACGTCGGCCACGGGCGCGTAGGAGGCGGTGACGCCGAGCGAGAGCAGGTGTCCGGCCAGGGCGTCGGCGCAGGCGGCGGTGAGCGCCGGGTCGTCGGCGACGCCGAGCGCCCACGAGCCGGGCGCCTCGGGTGCGTCCGCGGCGACCAGGTGTCCGATGCCGCCGCCCTCGTTGTCGATGGCGATGAGCAGGTCCGGGCGCAACGCCCGCAGGGTGCCGGTGAGTTCGCGGACCTGGTCGGCGTCGCGGATGTTGCGGGTGAACAGGATGACCCCGCCCAGTCCGCGGTCGATGAGCCGTTTCAGGGGGTCGGGGACGGTCGTCGTGCCGTCGAAGCCCGCGACGAGACAGCGGTGGGCCGCCTCGTCGAGGGCCGCGGGAAGTGCCGGGCCGACGGGCCCGGAGGCGGAGTGCGTCACCTCCGGAATCCTCTGGCTCATCAAGCCGAAAGTCAATATTCGTATGGATGGCCGATTCAAAAAGTCGAGCGCCGGCTCGACGGCGGCCCCCTCCGGGAAGTCCGCGTTCCCGGTCACCCTCACGCACAAGTTCGGCACCACGACGATCGAGTCGGAGCCGAAGCGGATCGTCACCGTCGGACTCACCGACCAGGACTCGGCCCTCGCCCTGGGCAAGGCGCCGGTCGCCACCACCGAGGGGCCGGGCGTCCGGCAAGCCGGCCGGGGCGAGCGCTCCGACCGTCCTCAAGGACACCGGCACCGGTCCACAGGTCGAGAGGATCGCCGCGCTCGAGCCGGACCTGATCCGCTGCGTGTACGCGGTCCGGGCGGCCACGGGCCCCCGCGCGGTACTGCTGCTCGCGCTGTCGCGCGGGGCGCTCGACGTGCCCCTGGGCCAGGCCTGGCGCACGCTCCACGGCGATGCGCCCGACTGCGCGCCGATGCAGGCGCCGACCCGCAACCCCCTGGCGGATCCCGGGATCCTCGGCGCCAGTGCGGGCACCGCACCCGCAACCTCGGAGGCCGGTCGGGCGTCCATGTCACAAAGGGGATGATTCCGTCATCCCGACCGGCTCGTTCCGACGGGGGAACACATGAGTCCTGCTCGCATCCGCACCTACGGCGTCACGGCCGCAGCCCTTCTCGCTCTGGCGGCGACCACGCTCACCGCCGCCGACGCCGGAGCCTCGAACGCGGCCGCCGCGGCGCCGCAGACACGCCAGATCGCCTCTTCCGTTCTCGGCAGCGACTACAAGATCACCCTCACGGCCCTGCGGTCGACCGAGGACGAGTACGCCGCCTCGGTGCGCCTGCAGGTCTACACACAGGCGGGTGGCGTCTGGAAGGAGTCGGACCGCGTGACCGTGGCCGAGGTGGACGGCTGGTTCTGGTTCCCGCTCACGGGCCGGGGCGCCGTCTGCGAACTGTCGACCGCGAGCACCGAGCCCGCGCCGCTCACGGTGAGCCTGCTGCTCACGCCCTCCCTGGGCTGCTCCGACCCGACGCACTTCGTCGTCAAGCAGGGCAGGGTCTTCGCCGACTGAGCGGAAGCGGCCCGCACGCCACCCGCGGCGGCCCGCCGACCGCGGGACTGGTCGGTGGCCCGCCGACCGCGGGACTGGTCGGTGGCCCGATCCCCCTTCGGACACCGGCCCGACTCGCCGGTCGGGCGGGGAGCCGGCCAGGGCGCCCGGCGCTACTGTCGCCGGCATGGACCGTGATCGCCGAGCGTGGCTCCCCTGTCTGCTCGCCGGAGCCGTGTTCGCCGTGTGCATGGTCGGCACCACGCTGCCGACCCCTCTCTACGGCCTCTACCAGGACAAGTTCGGCTTCTCCGAGCTGACGGTCACCGTCGTGTACGCGGTGTACGCCTTCGGGGTCATCGGCGTTCTGCTGCTGGCGGGCAACGCCTCGGACACCGTGGGCCGACGGTCCGTGCTGCTGTGGGGCCTGGGCTGCGCGGCGGCGAGCGCCGTCTGCTTCCTGTGCGCCACCGGGCTGGGCTGGCTGTACGCGGGGCGGCTGCTGTCGGGGCTGTCCGCCGGTCTGTTCACCGGCGCCGCCACGGCCTACGTGATGGACCTGGCTCCGCCCGGCGGCGCCGCCCGGGCCACGTTCGTGGCGACGGCCGCCAACATGGGCGGACTGGGCTGCGGCCCGCTGCTCGCCGGTGTGCTCGCGCAGTACGCCCCCTGGCCGCTGTATCTGCCGTTCGTCGTGCATCTCGCCCTGGTCGCCTGCTCGGCCGTCGTCGTGCTTCGGCTGCCGGAGACCGTGCAGAACCTCAGACCGCTGAGCACGGTCCGGCCGCAGCGGCCCGGCCTGCCCGCACAGGTGCGCCCGGTGTTCGGACCGGCGGCGATCGCCTCGTTCGTGGGGTTCGCGTTGTTCGGCGTGTTCACCTCGGTCAGCCCCGCGTTCCTCGCCCAGTCCCTGGACGTGCGCGACCACGCGGTGAGCGGTCTGGTCGTCGCGCTGGCCTTCTTCTCCTCGACGGCCGGTCAACTGGCCGTCGGCCGGGTCGGGGTCGGCCGTTCGCTGCCGCTGGGCTGCGCCGCGCTGCTGGCCGGGCTGGCGCTGCTCGCGGGCGCGCTGCGCTGGGACTCGCTGACGCTGGTGGTGCTCAGCGCGATCGTCGGCGGGGCAGGGCAGGGCCTGGCGTTTCGCGGGGCGTTGGCCGCGGTGGCCGGGGCGTCTCCCCCGGACCGGCGCGCGGCGGTGATCTCGACGCTCTTCGTGGTGGCCTACACGGGCATCTCGGTGCCGGTGATCGGGGTGGGCGTACTGGCGGAACCGATGGGGCTGGAGGGCGCCGGGCTGGTGTTCATCGCGTGCATGGCCGTCCTCGTCTCGACCGCGGGCGCCTACCTGCTGCGGCGGCCGGTACCGGCAGGCAGGTGAAGACGCGCAGCCGTACGGGTGGGTTCGGTCCGTGGGCGAAGCGGGGCGGGGCCGACGGGCGTTGTGCAGAACCTGCAGAGCAACCTGCAGAACCCATCCTTCATCATCGGAAAGGCCCTTCGATGCGACGTACCGCTCTCCTCGCCGTCTGCGCCCTGGTCAGCGCCGCAGCCATGGGATTCTTCACCACCAGCGCGCTGCGCAGCCGCTGAGGCACGGGAACCGGGGCGGCCGTCCGGCCTCCCCGGCTCAGCGAAGGGCGCGCGAGTCGTCCGATGTCTCCTCGGACCGTTGCGTGCCGCCGGGATGCCGGAGTGCGCCGAGGAAACCGATGCCCAGGGCGATCGCCATGCCGTAGAACACCCACTGGTTGGCCTCGGCGAAGTCCATGCGGATCGCGGACATCGACTCCCGCACGGTGTCCGCGACCGCGCCGCCGCCGCTGAACCGCTGGTCGTCGGCACTGCCGGTGACCGACTCCGCGACGCTCCTGGCCGCGTCGCCCGCCGCCTCGGACGGCACTCCGCGCGACTCGAGCGTGTCCCTGACGTTGTCGGTCATGGAGTGGGTCAGCAGGGTGCCGAAGAGTGCCAGGCCGACGCTGGCGGCGTAGTTGCGGATCGTCTGGGTGACGCCGGTGACCTCGCCGTACGAGGCGTCGATCGCCCGGTTGACGGCGTCCGTCGAGGCGGGCGCGAGGATGAAGCCGATGCCGGCCCCCGCGAGGGCCGCGTAGGGCCACTGGTCGTGCATGGACAGGTCGGTCAACGTGCCCGCCCAGAGCGCGAAGCCGACCGCCCCGGCCGCGCAGCCGAGCTTCATGGCCGGCCGCGCGCCTCGTTTGTCGAGGATGCGGCCGCCCCACTGCGAGGCGAGCGCGAAGCCCGCGAAGAAGTACAGCAGGTACAGGGCCGCCTGGTTGGGCGAGGCGCTCAGGGACACCTGCGCGTAGACGGAGGCGAAGAAGAACAGCGGGACGAACGCGAGCATGGCGAAGAACAGCACGAAGGAGTCGACGACGAACGCGCGGTCGCGGAAGACCGCGAGTTTGACCAACGGATGGACCGTGCGCAGTTCGTAGCGGCAGAACACATACAGCACCCCGAGCCCGCCCACGACGCACACCCAGGTGACCGCGCTGTCCCAACCCCACGCCGACGCCTGCTGGAAGCCGAGCACGCTCACGCCCATGCCGACGGCGATGAGCGCGGCGCCCGGCACGTCCAGGGGTTCGTCGCGGCGGCGGTCGGACACGTGCGCCATGGCCGTCAGGATCAACGCGACGATCGCCACGGGCACGTTGACCCAGAAGATCGCCCGCCACGTCCAGTCGGTGAGCCAGCCGCCGAGCAGCGGCCCGATGGCCGTCAGAGCGCCGGTGACGCCGAAGAACAGTGCCAGCGCCCGCCCGCGCCGCTCCACCGGGAAGACCGCCACGACGACGGCCAGCGCCGCGGGGAAGAGCAGCGCGGCGCCCAGCCCTTGAGTGCTCCGGAAGACGATGAGCCAGGTCAGGGCGAAGTCGCCACGGGGGACGCAGCCGCACAGGACCGACGAGACCACGAACACCAGGGTGCCCGTCACCACGATGCGCCGAGGGCCGAGGAGGTCCGCCAGGCGTCCGCCCAGGGCGAAGAACGCGGCCAGGGCCAGTAGATAGGAGTTGACGACCCACTGCATTCCGGAGGCGGAGAGGCCGAGTTCGTCGACGATGGCCGGCGTGGCGATCGAGACGATGGTCTGGTCGATGAACGTCATCGCCACCGCGAACATCATGGCCGCGAGCGCGACCGACTGCGAAGGCGCACCACCCCCTGCGGACGCGCTTCCCGCCCGGTGCTTGGTGTACATGCCAGTCACCACTTCAGTCTGCCCCGGGGCGGCGGACGACGCATGCGCTGAGCTCACGGGGCGCTCCCCGCTCGTTCACTTCACCGTCTCGTACTGACCCAGGAAGCGGGGACGTCCCTCCTCCACCCGGTACAGAAAGAGCCCGGGTCCCGAAGAGATCTGCAGCGTCGTCCTGTTGAACGACAGTTCCTTGCTCACGCCCCGGTAGGCGAGCGTGCGCAGCCTGCGGGTCATGCCGCCCCGCTCGACCCCGTCCGGGCCGAGCAGGCGCAGCCCCTGCGCGGCCAGGCCGAGCGCGTCGTAGGCCTCGGCGGCGTAGGCGCCCACCTCGGCGACGCCGTAGCGCTTGCGGTAGGCCGCCGCGAAGGCCTTCGCCGTCGCCAGAGCCGACGGATCCACATAGGCGGCGGCGAACACCCACCCCTCGGCGTCGTCGGCCGCCTCCGTCAGGAAGACCGGCCCCAGCACCGGCTCCAAGGCCGCACACGGGCCGGCGAAACCCGCCTCGCGCACCGCGCGGGCGCACAGGGCGGCCCGGTGGGCGGAGTCTCCGGTGTAGACGAGCGCCTCGGCGCCGGCCGCGCGGGCCGCGTCGACGGCCGGGCGGAAGTCCTCGCTGTCGGCGGCGACGGTGTGGAGGGTGGTGGTGCCCTTGGACGGTGGGAACTCGCTGAGCGACCTGGCCTTCTTCCAGCCGGTCTCTCCCGCGGCCCGGTCCTCGAGGACGGCGGTCCGGTGGGCGGGCTCGACGTGGGTGAGGTACCACAGCACCGGTGTCGTCAGGGTCCTCTCGCTGGCCCTGAGCTGGTAGATCGCCTCGGCTGCGCTGTCGGACAGCTCCTCGTTCCCGGCGGACACGATCAGCGCGGGCAGCAGAGCCTTCTCGTACGTCTCCTTGGCGGCCACGGCGGTCGCGTCGGTCGTGGGGCCGATCACCGCGTACACCGTCTCGTCGGCCACGAAGGCGGCAGCGGTCCGCACCGCCCGGTCCGGCTTCCCGCCGTCGTCCCTGACCCTCAGTACGAGGTCGAAGTCCCGGTCCGTACGGGCGTTGTGGTGCTCCACGGCGAGCCGCGCGCCCCGCTCCTGGGCCTGCCCGAGGCTCTTCTGCCCGCCGCTCAGATCGGCGTGCAGCCCGATCAGGTATCGGGGGAGCGGGACCCCCGCCCGGCCGGTGGGCCCGCCGGCTCTGCCGCGGGACACCCACGCGGCCACGCCGCCGCCCGCGCCGAGCACCCCCAGGGCCGCCCCGAGGATCACGAGGCGCCGCCGTGCGGGCCGGGTGTCCACCCGGGTGTCGTCCAGGTCGGGCGGGTGCGGCGCCGGCAACTCCAGCACCCGTGCGGCTCGTTCGGCGATCAGCCCCGGGAGGGGAGCGGGCAGCCACCCGTCCTCGGCCGTACCGCCGGGGTCGAGGGCCGCGTGCACCTCCCGCGCCGACGGCCGGGCGCCGGGTTCCTTCGCGAGACAGGCGGTCAGCAGCGGCAGCAGCGGGTCCGGTACGCCGGTGAGGTCGGGGGTGTCGTGGACCGTGCGGTAGATGACGGCGGCCGGGGTGCCGGTGCCGAAGGGGCGGCGGCCGGTGGCGGCGAAGGCGAGGACACAGGCCAGCGAGAAGACGTCGCTCGGCGGGCCGACCCGCTCCCGACCGCCCGCCTGGGCCTGCTCGGGCGAGAGATAGCCCGGGGAGCCGATCACCACGTCGCTCGCGGTGAGCGCGGTCGCGTCCGCCGAGCGGGCGATGCCGAAGTCGATGAGGCGCGGTCCGTCGAGGGCCAGCAGGACGTTGCCGGGCTTGACGTCCCGGTGGGTCAGTCCGGCCGCGTGCACCTCCGCCAGCGCCTCGGCCAGCCGGGCGCCGAGCACCCGTACGCTCTCCGGCGGCAGGGGGCCGTAGCGCGCGACCGCGTCGACGAGTGGCGGCCCGGGGACGTACGCGGTGGCCAGCCAGGGCTCGCGGGCCTCCGGGTCGGCGGCGGTCACCGGCACCAGCCAGCGTCCGCCGGGCCGCCCCGCCGCCTTCCCTCCGCCTTCGGCCGGGGGGACCCCCGTCTCGCCTGGCTCGCCGAGTCCGGCCACCGCCTCCACCTCGCGCCGGAAACGCACCCGGAAGGCGGGGTCGGCTGCGTACTCGGCGCGGATCACCTTGAGCGCGACCAGCGCCCCGCCCCGGGTACGGGCCAGATAGACCACGCCCATGCCGCCCGCGCCCAGCCGGCCCAGCAGCCGGTGACCGCCCACGACAGGCGGGTCCCCGGGGCGAAGTGCGGCGACGGGCACGGTGCGGCGGCCCTAGGACGCCGAGGAGGGTACGGCGGCCGGACCCAGGAAACGGAACCTGCCGCCGTCGGCCCGGTAGCCGAAGACCGCGCCGCTCGCGGGGGCGACGAAGGACCCGGTGTCGGGGGTGAAGGCGAACGTCTTCGTCACGCCCTGATAGGTGGTCGCGCGCAGCGACTTGATCAGTTCGGGGCGCGTGGGCCGCTTCCCGGACTTGCGCAGCCCGTTGGCGATCAGGTTGACGGCGTCGTAGGCCTCCGCCGCGAAGTAGGCGGGGGCGTCGCCGAACCGTTTGCGGTGAGCGGCCGTGAAGTCGGCGGCCGTGGGCAGTTCGGTGGGGTCGACGCAGGTGGCGGTGATCAGCCAGCCGTCGCCGGCCTCGTCCGAAGCCTGGAGGAACTCCGTGGTCAGCGCGGCTCCCGGGGTGTATACCGGCCCGCCGAAGCCGGCCGCGGTCAGGGCGCGGGCGAAGGCGGCCGCGCCCGGCGCGTACCCGCCGTAGACGAAGGCGTCGGAGCCCGCCGCGAGCATGTCGGTGACGATGGGCCGGAAGGCGTCGGCGCCGGCCGGGACGACCCGCGGGTAGGGCGTGAGGCCCGCGTTGCGCACCAGCGCGTTGACCGAGCCGACGCTCTCCCAGGCGTAGTCGCCCGCACTGCGGTCCAGGAGCAGACCGGGCCGCCGGGAGGGGCCGCCGGCCGTCCGACTGGACGCGTACTGAGCGCCCAGAGCCTTCCCGCCGGCGGTCAGGAGCATGACGATGGACGCGGTGGCCTCGAGGTTGTTGGGGCGGGCGTGCAGGAAGGAGCGGTTCTCCACGGTGGTCAGGATGCTCGCCCCGGCGGACACGGAGATCAGCGGGAGCAGCGCCTCGTCGTACACAGCGAGGACCGCGCGGGCGGGGGTGTCGGACGTCGGGCCGAGGACGGCGAGCACGTCCTTGTCCTCGACGAACGCGCGCGCGACGGCGCCCGCCCGGTTCGCGTCGCCCCGGTCGTCGGCCGTCTTCAGGGTGAGCGTGAAGGGCTTGTCCTTACGGGCGTTGAACTGCTCGACGGCGAGCCGCGCGCCGCGCTCCTGCGCCTGGCCGAGGGCCTTCGCCGGGCCGCTGAGATCCGCCTGGAGCCCGACGGTCCACTGCCGGGACCCGCCCGTTCCCGCGCCGGACGCTGTCCCGTCACCGTCGTCGCGGAGTGCCGCCCAGACCGCCGCCGCACCACCGCCCGCCACCAGTACGGCGCCCGCCGCCCCCGCGACGAGGAACCGCCGCCGGCTCGGCGAGGCCTCGGCTGTGGCGGGCGGCTCGGCGACGGTCGGTTCGATGTCCGGCAGGGCGAGCATCGCGGCCGACCTCTCGGCGATGATCCGTACGACGTCCTCCGGCAGCCAGCCCGCCGGCTCGCCCGGGGTGTCCTCGATGATCAGCCCGTACAGCCCGGCCGCCGTGGGACGCTGGGCCGGGTCCTTGGCCAGGCACGGCCACAGCAGTACCAGCAACTGCTCGTCGATGCCCGTGAGGTCGGGCTCGTCGTGGACCGTGCGGTAGAGCAGGGCGTCCACCGCGCCGGTGCCGAAGGGCGGGCGGCCGGTCGCCGCGTACGCCAGCAGGCAGCCCAGCGAGAAGAGGTCTCCGGCCGGGCCGAGCGCGTCGGCGCGGGCCTCGGCCTGTTCGGGGGCGAGGAAGCCGGGGGTGCCGACGATCATGTCGGCGGAGGTGATCGCCGTGTCGTCGGCGGCCCGCGCGATCCCGAAGTCGATGAGCCGCGGCCCCTCCACGGCGAGCAGCACGTTGCCGGGCTTGACGTCCCGGTGCACCAGACCCGCCGCGTGCACCTCGGCCAGCGCCCCGGCCAGCATCTTGGCCAGGACGCGCACACTGCGGGCGGGCAGCGGCCCGCACTCGGCGACGGCCTCGGCGAGCGAGGGCCCGGGGACGAAGGCGGTGGCGAGCCAGGGCTCGGCGGCCTCCGGGTCGGCGCCCACCACGGGCACCGCCCAGGGACTGCTGACCCGTCGCGCGGCCTCGACCTCACGCCGGAAACGGGCCCGGAACTCGGGGTCGTCGGCGTACTCGGCCTTGATCACCTTTACGGCGGCCGGAGCGCCGTCGTCCGTGCGGCCGAGGTAGACCACACCCATGCCGCCGGCGCCGAGCCGGCCGAGCAGCCGGTACCCGGCGAGGGAGGAGGGGTCGGAGGGCAGCAGGGCGCCGGTCACTCGGCCACCTCCAGTTCGCTCTCCAGGCGGACCAGCATGGAACTCTGCGTCTCGGCCACGGCCGAGCTCAGCTCCTCGCCGGAGTGGCCCTGGGAGCCCCGGCAGGTGGTGGCGACGGTGACCTGGCCGATGCGGGCCTGGGTCCATATGTAGGGGTGGGGACCGCCCAGGGCGTCGCTCCGGTAGTCGCCGGTCTCGTAGAGCGCGTCCTCGGCGTATTCGTTGCCGTTCGTGCCGAACGGGATGCCGACGGAGTTGAGGCCGGAGACCTTCTCCCCCGCGCGCAGTGTCTGCTCCGGGCAGCGCAGCGCCTCCTCGAGGGTCGCTGCCTGTTCCCAGTCGGCGCCGTCCATGTCCTTGTGGACGGTGACGGTCGCGGCGACCCTGATCGGGCCCTCGCCGTCGGCGGCGGGGAGTTCGCTGTAGCGGGTGATGCTGGCGAGCACGTCGTCGGGCACGGGCTGCAGCTCCCAGACGCAGGAGTCGTCGAGGACCGGCCAGGTGCCCGGATCACTGTCCGGGGACGCGATGACGAAGCCGGCTCCCCACAGCTCCGGACCCGCGGCGACCTTGTCGGCCAGGCGCACGG
This sequence comes from Streptomyces sp. NPDC050263, assembly GCF_040655955.1. NCBI lineage: Bacteria > Bacillati > Actinomycetota > Actinomycetes > Kitasatosporales > Streptomycetaceae > Streptomyces > Streptomyces sp. NPDC050263. The sequence goes on from NZ_JBFAKW010000047.1 coordinate 11,053, forward strand.
CGTCCGCGCGGGTCTTCGGGGCTCGGTCGGGATCCAGGGTGACGTCGAGCGCGGTGGGCGCGGCGCTGGGGGCGGCCGAGGCTCCACCGGCCGAGTCGCCCTGGGCGTCCTCCCCCTGCGCGACCGTTGCGGTGGTCGTCTCCGCGGGCTTCGCGGTGGACTTCCCGTCGCCGGATCCGCCGCCATCGTCGGAACATCCCGTGATCAGCAGTAAGCCACTCGTCGAAAGGGCGCACAAGCCCCGTAAAAGCCCTCTGTCCACTGCTTCCGCCCCCCGGCGCTCCGCGCTGTCTCAGCGCTCTCCTGGGCCTCACTCAGGCACAGCAAAGCGTAGGACCGTTGGCCCACGCCTGTCCGGGTTACCGCACGGTTCGCCGGCGCCCTACGACCGGTGTGCGTGGTGCGCCGAGGGCGGTGAGCGGTCCCGTGCGGCACCCGGCTGCTTCGGCTACTCCGGCTGAGTCACCGTCAAAGCCCACCGGACGGCGTCCGACGAAGCGTCGACGCCCACGGTGAAGGAGCCTGGCCGCACGACGCCGGCGGCCATGGTCGCCGACCCCACGCCGACGCTGTCCGCCGGGCAGTCGACCGAGAACGCCGCGACCTCCGTCTCCTTCGACTGCATCGTCACCCGCACGCTGCCGCCGCCCTCGCACGCCACCGTGAGGACGGTCGGCAGACCGTCCCAGGCGCCGCCCGACGCGATCCCGCCGTCGCCGGTCCACTCCTGCACCCACACCAGGCCGTCCGGACCGGGATGGGGCAGCAAAGGATCCCCGACGGCGACGGCGGGCCCCGCTCCGACGCCTGTCAGGGCACAGGCGGCCAGCGCCGTCACGGCCAGGGCTCTCCTCGTTCGACTCACGTTCACTCCTCCGTGATCTGTCATGAACCCCACAGTCTGATCGGGTGATCGCACCCGGACCTGAGTACGGGTACTCAGCGAGGGTCAGGTCGGCCGGAACCCGTCCGTCCCAGGCGCGTCCCAGCGGGCAGGTGAGACCACCAGGTCAGACGATTGCGGCCGTCCCGGCATCCCAGTGGGCCTCGTTTCCTTGTCGGTCGTCGGTGCGCCCTGCCGGCGTCAGCCCGCCGGGCCCCCTCGGGGGAGGGCCCGGCACCCACCCCGCGCTTCGTCCGGGGAGGCGCTTCACGAGTCCGGCGCGTCCCGGGGACCGGCCGGCCAACCGCTCAGAGACGGCCGTCGCGGCGTACCCGGGCCGTCCGAGGTGCGCGGCGGCCCGGCCGGGTGGAAGCTGACGATCATGGGGCGCAAGGGTGTGCGGCGCGGTGCGGAGCACGACGTGGAGCGGCTTCTCGACGAGCTCCACACCACCGCGCCGTCCGGCTTCGTCGCCCGGCGCGCGGAGCTGGCCGCGGCGGCCGAGGCGGACGGACGCCCAAAGGACGCGCGTCGGATCCGGGCCGCCCGCCGCCCCACGCTCGCGGCCTGGGCGGCGAACCTGCTGCTGCGCTCGCAGCCGCAGGAGAGCCGGCGGTTCCTGGAGCTGGGGCGCGCCCTGCGCGAGGCCTACCGGACGCTGGACGCCGACGGGATCAAGGAACTGTCCGGGCAGCGCCGGAACGTCGTCTCGGCGCTGTCCCGGCAGGCCGCCGAGCTGGCGCGGGCGGCCGGGCACCGGCTGTCGGACGCGGCTCGGCAGGACGTCGAGTCCACCCTGCGCGCGGTGCTCGCCGACGAGGACGCGGCAGACCTGTGGGCCGCCGGACGTCTGGAGAGGGCCCTCACCCCGCCGGCGGACTTTCCGCCGGCCGATCCCTCGGCCGCCCGCACGCCGCGCAAGCCCGCCGAGGCCGCACCGCCGCCCTCGTCGTCACAGGCCGAGGACGAGCTCGCCGAGCGCCGCCGGCAGCGGCAGGCGCAGCTCGGCGAGGCCCGCCGGGCGGTCAGGGCCGCCGATCGACGGCTCGGGGAGCTGCGCGCCGAGCAGGCGGACGCCGACGGGGCGCTGCGGCAGGCCCACGACCGGCACGAGGAGGCCGGACGGCGGCTGTCCGCCGCCGAGGAGCAGCTCCGACAGGCACGCGAGGACCTCGAGCGAGCCGACCAGGAGGAGAAGGAAGCCGGGCAACGGCGTCGGGCGGCCGCCGCCGCCGCGGCCCGGGCGGACCGGGCCGCACGGGACGCCGCACGGGAGGTGGAGCGCCTGGCCGGACCCGCCCGGTAGATCGAGGTCCGATCCCGCCTGGTCAGGGGCGTCCGGTGATGCGACGCTGGAGGCAGCGGACGTCCGCCGACGGACAGGTCGGGAGGGCCGATGGGACGTGATGTCCCGGCGCTGGTCTTCACCCGCGAGGACCGCCGCCGGTACCGGACCAAGATGCAGGAGTGCCTCGAGGTGTTCGCGCAGATGCTGCGCGAGTCGCGGTTCGAGTCCGAGCGGCCTCAGGTGGGCCTGGAGATCGAACTGAACCTGGTCGACGACCGGGCCGAGCCGGCGATGCGCAACAGCGATGTCCTCGATGCGATCGCGGACCCGGCCTGGTCCACCGAGCTGGGTCGATTCAACCTGGAGATCAACGTCCCGCCCCGGCGGCTGACGCAGGGCGGCCCCGACGCCTGGGAGTCCGAGATCCGCGCCGCGCTCAATCACGCCGAGGAGCGCGCCAGGTCGGTCGGCACGCATCTGATCATGATCGGCATCCTGCCCACTCTGCGGCAGGCGGACGTGGGCGAGTCGGCGCTGTCCGAGAACGCCCGCTACCGGCTGCTCAACGACCAGGTCTTCGCCGCGCGGGGCGAGGATCTGCACATCGAGCTGGACGGCGTGGACCGGCTCCGGACCTACGCGGACACGATCACTCCCGAGGCCGCGTGCACCAGCACCCAGTTCCATCTCCAGGTCTCCCCCGACGAGTTCGCCGCCTACTGGAACGCGGCGCAGGCGATCGCGGGCGTGCAGGTGGCGCTGGCGGCCAACTCGCCGTTCCTGTTCGGCAAGGAGCTGTGGCACGAGACGCGGATCCCGCTGTTCGAGCAGGCCACCGACACCCGCCCGCAGGAGATCAAGGTGCAGGGGGTACGGCCCCGGGTGTGGTTCGGGGAGCGGTGGATCACCAGCGTCTTCGACCTGTTCGAGGAGAACCTGCGGTACTTCCCCGCCCTGCTGCCCCTGTGCGACGAGCAGGACCCGCGCGCGACACTGGCGGGAGGGGAGGTCCCCGAACTGCCCGAGCTGACCCTGCACAACGGAACCGTCTACCGCTGGAACCGCCCGGTCTACGCCGTCGCCGACGACCGGCCGCATGTGAGGGTCGAGAACCGCTGTCTGCCGGCCGGTCCGACCGTCGCCGACACCCTCGCCAACGGCGCCTTCTACTACGGCCTCACCCGCGCCCTGGTGGAGGAGGAGCGGCCGGTGTGGTCACGGATGTCGTTCCGGGCCGCCGAGGACAATCTGCACACGGCGGCCCGGCACGGCATCGAGTCGCGGCTGTACTGGCCGGGGACGGGCGAGGTGCCGGTGCCCGAGCTGGTCCTGCGCCGGCTGCTGCCGCTGGCGCATCTGGGTCTGGAGCGCTCCGGCATGGACGCGGCCTGGCGGGAGCCGCTGCTCGGCGTCATCGAGCAGCGGTGTGTCACCGCCCGCAACGGGGCCGTCTGGCAGAAGGAGACCTTCCACCGCATCACCGCCGCCGGGACGGGCCGGCACGAGGCCCTGCGGCGGATGACCCAGCAGTACATCGACTACATGCATCTCAACGCTCCCGCCCACACCTGGCCGGTGGACTGACTGGTCAGAGCGGGTACGAGGGCCCGGCAGGAGGGGGCAGGAAGGCCGACACGAGACCCACTGTGCGAGAGCACTCCCCGGACCGTGCAGGATAGAGCTATGACGATCAAGGTTTACTTCGACATCACCATCGACGACGCGCCCGCCGGGCGCATCAACTTCAACCTGTTCGACGACGTCGTGCCCAAGACCGCGGAGAACTTCCGCGCGCTCGCCACCGGCGAGAAGGGCTACGGCTACGCCGGCTCCTCCTTCCACCGGGTCATCCCCGACTTCATGCTCCAGGGCGGTGACTTCACCCGCGGCAACGGAACCGGCGGCAAGAGCATCTACGGCGAGAAGTTCGCCGACGAGAACTTCAAGCTCAAGCACGACCGTCCGGGCCTGCTGTCCATGGCCAACGCGGGCCCGAACAGCAACGGCTCGCAGTTCTTCGTCACCACGATCGTGACGGGCTGGCTCGACGGCAAGCACGTGGTGTTCGGCGAGGTCGCCGACGAGGACAGCATGGCCCTCGTCCGGAAGATCGAGTCGCTCGGCTCCGGCAGCGGCTCGACCTCGGCGAAGATCACCATCTCCGCGTCCGGCCAGCTCTGACAGCGGCCTCGCACCGCCCGCCCGGCCGGGAACGGCACCCCGGCCGGCCGCGGGCGGTACTCGCGCGCTCCGGGCGCGCACGGCCCCACGGCCCGCGGGTCAGTCGCGGGACGGTTCCAAGGTCGCCGCGGCGGGGCCGTCGGGACGGACGGTGATGCCGTACGTGGCGCCGGCGGGGGTGGCGGAGAAGACCGGGATGTGGGCCGGCAGCAGGTGTTCGAGCAGGACGGTCGATTCGCGGAGCGCGAACTGCAGGCCGATGCAGGCGCGGGGGCCGATGCCGAAGGGGTAGTAGGCCCCCGGGTGGGTGGGGCGGCCGTCGGCCGCGGTGAAGCGCCGGGGGTCGAAGCGCTCCGGGTCGGGCCACAGTTCGGGGTCGCGGTGGGTGAGGTACGGGCTGACGAGGAGGTCGGCGCCCGCCTCGACGGCGTAGCCGGCGAGGGTGTCGTCCTCGGTGGCGTGGCGGGGCAGGATCCAGGCGGACGGGTAGAGCCGGAGCGTCTCGTGGACCAGGGCCTGGAGAGCCTGGCGGCGCTCCGCCGAGCCTTCGCCGCCGGCGGCGAGCGCTTGTTCGCGGGCGGCGGGGTGGCGGTCGAGGAGCAGGTAGAGCCAGGTCAGCGTGATGGCGGTGGTCTCGTGTCCGGCCACGAGCAGCGTGACCAGCTCGTCGCGGATCAGCCGGTCGGTGTACTCGGGGTGCTCGGCGGCTGCGTCGGTCAGGACGTGCAGCAGCCCCGGGCCGTCGGGTCCCGCCGCCCCGCTACGGGCGGCCTCGACGGCGTGCCGGGCGACCGTGTCGATCCGGGCGAGATCGGCGGCTACGGCGTCCCGGGCGTCGGTGGCGTCGGCGGGCAGGGTCGGGAGGGCGGTCGCGACGGCGCCCACGGCGGCCAGTTCGCGCTCGGTCCCGTCGTCGAGGGGGTGCCCGGTGAGGGAGCGCCAGATGGCGTCCAGGGCGAAGCGGCGTATCTCCCGCCCGACGTCGAGGCTCTGCCCGGTGCGGGCGTACTCCTCCCAGCGCGCTGCGGTGGTCCGGGCGGCCCGGGTGATCCGCTGTTCGTAGCGGCGCATCCCGGTGCCGGTGAACTGGGACTGCAGCAGCCGGCGTTGGCGCTTCCACGCGGCGCCGGTGGCGGCGAGGACGCCGTCGCCGATCAGCAGACGGGCGCGGTGGGAGCGCTTGACGTACCGGTCCGGGTGCCGGGCCAGTACGTGCTGGACGGCCTGCGGGTCGGTGACGAGCACGGTGGGGGCGGCCGGCCCGAGGCGGACCGCGGCGACCCCGCCGAGCCGCTCGCGCACCTGGGAGAGCAGCTCGACCAGTTCGCCTCGCCGCGAACGCCACCCGGCCACGAGTGCGGGGTCGGCTTCGGGGATCGGCCGTCCCGTCGCGGGGGCGGGCGCGAGGGAGCCGGGTCCGGCTTCGGTGTCCATGTTTCTTCTCCTGGTCAGCCCGTGTGCTCGGCCGTGGCGGAGCACTGACCACACGGACTGTACGGGAGCGGGCACAATCAGTGACGTTGTTCTGGTGAGCCCGGCCGGCCCTTCGACGACGGTCGTGCGGCCCGGCAGGTCGTCCGGGGGCCGGCGGGAGTGCTCACGCGGTCCGGTGCAGGACCGTGGTCAGCGCCTCCCGCAGCAGCCGGGTCGCCTCCGTGAGGTCGGCGGCGCCGCTCGGCCGGCGCCAGGCCACGTACCCGTCGGGGCGGACCAGCAGCGCGCCCTCCTCCCCGATCTCCGCGCGCCGGCTCCACTCCCCGTACGCGTCGTGCGCGTCGCGGTCGATGACGACCCCGTGCAGGTCGAGGCCGAGTTCCCGGGCCAGGGCGTCGGCGGCGTCGGCCCACGGGGTGCCGGCCAGGCCGGTGACGACGGTGAAGGCGCCCTTGCCGACCAGGTCGAGCGTCGAGACCCGTGCGCCCTTGTGGTCGACGAGCCAGGCGTGCGGCAGCTTGGCGCCGGGGCGGGAGGTCGGGCGGCCGAAGAGTTCGCCGTCCCGGGAGACGGTCTCGACGGTGCCGTCGGGGATGACGGCCGCCGACTCGTAGCGCTGGTTGTGCTCGACGCCGTGGGCGTTGAACTCGTAGTTCTTCAGCTCGATCGCCTCGCGGACGGCCCGCCGCTGCTCGGCCCCGTCGGCGTCCGGCTGCCGCGCCGCGTGCAGCGCCTTGGCGATGCCCTCCGCGTCCCCGCCCACCACGCCGAGCGCTTCGAACAGGGGCAGGAACTGGTCGCGGGAGAGGTTGGCGCGCTCGACGATCTGGCGGGCGATCGGGGCGCGCTCGTCGGTGTAGGTGTCCAGGAGTGCGGACCCGGCCTGCCCCTTGACGACGGCCGCCAGCTTCCAGGCCAGGTTGTAGGAGTCCTGGACGGATGTGTTGGAGCCGAGGCCGTTGGACGGCGGGTGCCGGTGGACGGCGTCCCCGGCGCAGAAGACGCGTCCGGCGTGCAGCCGGGTCGCGTAGGCGTGGTTGACCGTCCACAGGGAGGCGCTGTCGATCCGCACCTCGAGTTCGTCGTCGCCGACGAGGTCGCGGACGATCGCCGCGGCGGCCTCGTCGGTGACCTCCGGCGGGGGTTTGTCGATGTCGTAGCCCCAGACGATGAGCCACTCGTTCCAGGGCCGGACCATGCGCAGCAGCCCCATGCCGATCCCGCCGACGTCGGCGCCCGGCCGCATGATCCAGTACAGGACGCTGGGACGGTGCGCGACGTACTGCGCGAGGTCGGCCCGGAAGACGATGTTCATGCTGCCGGCCTTGCCCATCTGCCCTTCCAGGGGCAGCCCGAGCCGGTCCGCGACGATGCTGCGGCCTCCGTCGGCGCCGATCAGGTAGCGGGCCCGCACGGTGGACTCGGTTCCAGAGGGGCGGTCGCGCAGACGCGCGGTCACGCCGTCCTCGTCCTGCTCGAAGTCGATCAGCTCGGTGTTCAGCCGGACCACGGCGCCGCGCTCGGCGGCCCTGGCCAGGAGGATGGGCTCCAGATAGGTCTGCGGGAGGTCGATCATCGCGCAGGGGCTCTGGGCCGCGTACTCGGTGCGACTGTCGTCGCCGGTGCCCCAGGTGCGGATGCGGCCGATCTCGTCGCCCAGCAGCGAGGTGGCGAAGACCGTGTCGCCCATCAGGTGGCCGGGGGTGCCCTTCTCCAGCGCGTCCTGCTCGATCCCGAGGTCGCGGAAGACCTCCATGGCGCGCTGGTTGGTGATGTGGGCGCGCGGGGTGTCGGCGAGCCACCCGTACTTGGTGACCAGTTGGGTGCGCACCCCGTAGGTCGCCAGCAGCAGGGCCGCGGTGCCGCCGGCGGGTCCGCTGCCGATGACGAGGACGTCGGTGTCGTGGTTCCCGGTGGTCTCAGGCGTGCTCATGCTGTCGTCTCCGTGGAATCCGTGAGGCGTGCGATGCGGAACGTGAAGTCGAGTCGGCGCCACTCGCCGTCGACCGGCCGGCCGTCGGGTGTCGGGCCGGCCTGCCTGACGAAGTCACTGACCAGGTCGTCCTTGACGCCGAAGACGGCGTCGCGCTGCCCGGGGGCTCCGTCGAGATAGGCGCCGCCGCGGACGAACAGCTGGGTGATCAGCGGCTGGTGTCCGGGGGCGTCGATCAGGAAGTGCACATGGGGCGCGCGGAAGGGGTGGCGGCCCGCGGCGGCCAGCATCCTGCCCACCGGGCCGTCGTCGGGGATGGGGTACTCGGAGGGGAGGATCGACCAGAAGGTGAACCGTCCGTCGGAGCCGGTGGTGAACCGGGCGCGCAGCACGGGCCCGTCCAGATCCGGGAGTTGGACGTCGTAGAAGCCGTGCTCGTTGGACTGCCACACGTCCACGACGGCGCCGGCGACCGGTGCCCCGTCCTGGTCGATCACCCGGATGTCGGCCCACATCGGCGTCCCGGCGCAGTCTCCCGAGATGTCGCTGCCGTGTTCGGCGGCGGGCGGCCCGGCCACATAGAAGGGGCCGAGGATCGCGGACGAAGTGGTGTCCGGGGTACGGGAGTTGGCGAGGGCGTCGACCACGCTGGACACGCCGAGGGTGTCGGAGAGCAGGATGAACTCCTGCCGGGTGTCGGTGGTGATGTGACCGGCCTCGGTGAGGAACTCGACGGCCCGCAGCCACTCCTGCGGGGTCAGGTCGTTGCGGAGGACGTAGCCGTGCAGGGTGCGGGCGAGATCGGCCAGCAACTCCCTGAGTCGCGGGGCGGCGCAGCCGGCGAAGCTCGCCACGACCTCGTCGGTGAGCGCCCGCAGATCGGGGGCGCCGTGGGGACGGCGGCCCTGCCAGGCGTCCCGCAGCAGGCCGTCGAGGCCGGTGCGGGTCAGCTCGCGCGGGTTCGGGTACGGCTGGGCGGTGGCCAGTTCCGCCGCGCGGTCCAGGTCGGACTCGGCCAGGCCGAGTTCGCGCAGCGACGTCGGGCCGCCGACCCGGCGGACGAGGTCGAAGACGCCCGCGGGGGCGTCGGGCACGCCGAGGGCGCGTGCGATGCGGTCCATCGCCTCCGGTGCGGCGGGCGCGTTGTACGCCATGGCGTACGGCAGGACCACGGTGTGGGTCGCGGCATGCGGCAGGCCGAAGGCGCCGCCCAGGGTGTGGCAGAGCTTGTGGTGCAGTCCCATGCCGACGGCGCCCAGGCAGATGCCCGCGAGCCAGGCCGCCTGCAACAGATCCGCCCGCGCGGCCGGGTCGCGGGGGTCGTCGTGGAGGGCGGGGAGCGCACGGGCGATCGCGGCGACGGCCTCCAGGGCCATGGCGTCGGTGACCGGGTCGGCGTCCGGCGAGTAGAGGGCCTCCACGGCGTGGGCGAGTGCGTTGACGCCGCTGGTGACCGTCATCGGGAGCGGCAGCTCCAGGGTGAGCTCCACGTCGTAGACGACGGTCTCCGGCAGGATCTCGGGCGCGGACCGGGTGGTCTTGCGGCCGTCCGCGGTCTCGCCGAGGACGGGGGTCGCCTCGGAGCCGGCGTAGGTGGTCGGCACGATGACCTGCGGCAGATCGGTGCGGACCGCCAACGCCTTCGACAGGCCGGTCGTCGAGCCGCCGCCGATCGCCACGAGGCAGTCCACGCGCTGTGCGCGCAGCAGGCTCAGGGCCCGCTCGGTCACCTCGACGGGGGTGTGCATGGCCGCGCCGTCGAACTCGGCCGCCACCAGGTCGCCCAGGGCCGCGCGGAGCCGCTCGACGTCCTTGCGCAGTGGCGGTGACCCGTCGGACAGGAGCAGGACGCGGGATCCGCCGAGCCGCTCCACCTCGTCGCGGACCCGCTCGACCGTGCCTCTGCCGAAGAGCACCCTGCTCGGACTGGTTGTGTGTACGAAACTCCTCATGAAGCCGCTCTCTCCATGCTGTGCCGTGGGTCGTTTCCCGGGGGTGTGGCCGTCTGCCGCAGTATCCGCTCCCTCACGCGCCCGGCTCCTGCACAATCACCGCACGCCGCTGCACGAAACCCGCAGGGACCGTCACTCGGCCGGTGTCGCTTGCCCACCCGCGGTCGGGGCGGAGAGACTGGCCGTGGCGCGAAGGAGGGCCGTATGAGCGAGCTGGGGATCGGTGACACCCACGGCATCCTGGCCCGGCCGGGCGTGCGTCCCGTCCGCAGCAGCGCGGGGCTCGGCTGGGAGCTGGTCTACGTGTCGACGCAGCGGGAACTGCCGTACCGGGACGCGTTCGCGGGGGCCGACAGCCATCTGCTGATCCTGCACCTGGACGGCCCCGTGACCGTCCGGCGGGGCCGCCGGGGACTGACCGCGGCCCGGCAGGTGCCGCCCGGCGGCCTGTTCCTGCACCCGGCCGCCACCGATCTGGACGTGGAACTCGGCGGACAGTTGAACACGGTGCACGTCTACGTGTCGGACGCGGCTCTCCAGTCGACGGCGGACGACGAGCGGCCGGTGCGGCTGAAGGAGGAGTTCGGCAGCACGGACCCGCTGCTGGAGCAGCTCGTGCTGGCACTCGACGGTGTCGTACAGCGCTGGGAGCCCAGCGGGACCGCCTACGCGGAGCAGCTCGCCCTGATGACCGCGGCCCAGCTGGCGCGGCGGCACAGTGTGCGGCAGCCTGCCGCCGAGCCGGCGCGGGCGCGGACGGGACTCGGCGACCGGCAGTTCGCGGCCGTGCGGGAACTCATCGACGCGCGGCTCTCCGAGCCGCTGTCCCTCGAAGATCTCGCCTCGGCCGCGGGCCTGAGCGTCAGTCAGTTCGCTCGGCGCTTCAGCGCCCGTACGGGGTGCCCGCCGCACCGGTACCTCGTGCGGGTGCGCGTGGAGCAGGCGGCCCGGCTGCTGCGGGCGGGGACGCTGCCCATCGCGCAGGTGGCCGCCGCGTGCGGCTTCTCCCACCAGGAGCACCTGACGAGGGTGCTGCGCTCCCGGCTCGGCACGACACCGGCCGCGCTGCGCCGCGAGGGCTGACGGGCGGCCTCGGCCGGGTGGGCGCGGCCGGGTGGGCGCGGCCGGGTGGGCGCGGCCGTGCCCACCGCCCCCGGGTCCGCGCCCTGTCGGGTCACCGCGTCCAGTAGAGGATGTTGCGGAAGCGGGCCTCGACGCGGCCGGAACCATGGTTGTAGACGCCGTTCTTGAAGTACCGGGTGGCGGGACCCCGGTCGGCGACCGTCAGGACGAGCGAGTCGTCGAAGTAGACCTTGACGGTTCCGGTGCCGCTGGTCGCCCGGTGGGCGATCTTCACGTTGAACCAGGTGTCGTACGCGTCGGTCTTGAGCACCGTGCCGTCGTAGCGCCGCACGGTGCCGCCGTTCGTGTCGTACACGTTGAGCATGATGTCGGTGGCCGGGGTGCCCGAGGGGTGGACTCCGCGCAGGATCTGGACGAACGACGCGCCGTCGCTGCCGGACGGCAGATAGACGTCGGCGTCCCACATGCGGTTGCCGGTGGTGTAGTCGTTCTTCCAGCGCATCTCGGTGCGCGGGTCCGTGGTGCTGTCCTCCTGGAACGGCTCGTCGGTGGCGTACACCCACATGCGGTGGACGCCGCCGCTGTAGCTGTGCCGGTCGGCGAGGTCGAGGTTCCAGGGCTTCTGCCAGCTGTACGTGAACGCGGTCTGCGTCCAGCCGTCGGTTGGGTCGGCGGCGGGCGCGGCCGCGGCCGACGGGGCTGCCGCCGCGGTCATGGCACCGCCGGCCAGCAGGCCACCGCCCGCCCGTAAGAGGGTTCTCCGGTTCATCGCGCGTCCTTTCCCAGGTATGGACCATGTCAGGAACACGCCAGTAGAGAACTCCAATACATCGGAGGAGTCAAGGACTTGAACCATTGACATGTCTGTGAACCGTGCCTACGGTCCGGGATACACCCGATGTATCCGATGTATCGATGATCCGTCAGATCTGGAGGACGATGATGACCTCGCAGTCGGGGAACGTCTCACGCATGCCCCGAAGAGCAGTGATCGGCACCGCTCTCGGCGGGGCTGCGGTCGCCGCACTGCCCGGCACGGCCCAAGCGGCCTCCGCCTCAGCCTCCGACTCCGGCACCGGGACCGCGCACGGCCGGCGCCCCTGGAAGCTCCGCGACAACATGACCTCCGACCAGTCCTGGAGCCGGTTCCTGCGCGGCCAGGACCTCCTGTGGAGCACACTGCCCACCCGCTGGTACGAGGGTCCCTTCCTCGGCGACGGGCTGCTGGGCAGCATGATCTACCAGGAACCGGGCGTGAATCAGATCCGGTTCACCGTCCAGCACGGCCGGGTCCAGGACCACCGGCCCGAGTTCGGCAGCGGCTGGGGCACCTGCCGGCTGCCGGTCGGACACCTCACCCTCGAACCGGTCGGCGCGGTCACCGCCGTCGACTGGCGGCTGAGCCTGTGGAACGCCGAGCTCACCGGCACCGTCACCACCAGCGCCGGCACTCTCACCCTCGCCGCCCTCATCCACGACGAGGTACTGGCCGTCCGGGTGACGGCCGAGGGCGACGAGCGGGTCGTCTGGACGTTCCACCCCGAGGACGCGGTCAGCCCCCGGCAGATCAGCGAGGCGCCGCCCGCCGGCTACACCGCCAACCCGCCCTGGACCACCCGGACCACCGCCGACGGCACCGAGCAGGTGCTCCAGCCCCTCGTCGGCGGCGGACAGACGGCGACCTCCTACCGCCGCACCGGCGACGAACTGCTGCTCAGCGTCGGGCACAGCTCGCCCTCCGGCACCGCCGCCGAGGCCGACTCGCTGCGCGGCCTGCGCCGCGCGGGGTCGTACGGCGCCCTGCGGCGACGGCACACCCGCTGGTGGCACGCGTTCTACCCGAAGAGCTTCGTCTCGTTCCCCGACCAGCGGCTGCAGAGCTTCCACTGGATCCAGCTCTACAAGGTCGCCTCCGCCAGCCGCGCCGACGGTCCCGTCATGGCCACCTGCGGACCGTGGCTGGAGCCGACGCCCTGGCCCGCGGTGTGGTGGAACCTCAACATCCAGCTGGAGTACTGGCTCATCCACGGCTCCAACCACCCCGAACTCGACGCGCTCGCCACCACCCTGCGGCAGAACCAGGAACAGCTGATCGCCAACGTGCCCGCCGCCTACCGCTCGGACAGTTCGGGCGTCGGCCGCAGCTCCGACATGTTCGCCAACCGGGGCGTGGGCCGACCGGGCACCGGCGCCGAGACCGGCGACCTCGCCTGGGCGCTGCACAACGTGTGGCTGTCCTACCGGCACTCCATGGACCGGGCCCTGCTGCGCGACACGATCTACCCGGTGCTGCGCCGGACGATCAACTACTACCTGCACTTCCTCACCCCGGGCAGCGACGGCCGCCTCCATCTGCCGAGCACGCTGTCCCCCGAGTACCCCGTGGTGCCGCCGCAGGACACCAACTACGACCTGGCCCTCATCCGCTGGGGCTGCCAGACGCTCCTGGAGTCCGCCGAACTGCTCGGCGTCGACGACGAGTTGACCCCGCGCTGGCAGGAGGTGCTGGCCAAGCTGACGCCGTACCCGGTCGACGACAACGGCTTCATGATCGGCGCCGACACCCCGTACGCGCAGTCCCACCGGCACTACTCGCACCTGCTGATGGTGTACCCGCTGTACCTCGTCAACTGGGACCAGCCGGAGAACCGCGAGCTGATCACGAAGTCCGTCGAGCACTGGCACTCGCTGACCGGCGCCCACCGGGGCTACAGCTACACCGGGGCCGCCTCGCTGTACGCGATGACCGGCGACGGCGACACCGCGATCGCCTATCTGCGGAAGTTCTTCGACACCACCACCCGCTACCCGTGCCGCCCCAACACCCACTACACCGAGGCCGGTCCGGTCATCGAGACGCCGCTGTCCGCCTCGCAGTCGCTGCACGACATGTTCTGCCAGAGCTGGGGCGGCGTGCTCCGCGTCTTCCCGGCCGTCCCCGCCGCCTGGGCGGACGTCACGCTGCACGATTTCCGCACCCAGGGCGCGTTCCTGGTCAGCGCCGTCCGCAAGGCGGGGGCGACCCGGTTCATCCGGATCAGGAGCCTGGCGGGCGAGCCGCTCAAGCTGCGGCACGGGCTCACCGGCCGTGTCACCGCCGTGCTGGACGACGGCGCTCCGGCCCGCACCCACGACCTGGGCGACGGCGTCCTCGGCATCGACCTGCCCCGGGGCCGCGAGGTGCTCGTCCACGCGGGCTCCCGGCCCGACCTCGTCATCGCGCCGGTCGCCGTCAGCGAACCGGGCCCGGCCTGGGGACTGCCGTAACGACGGTCCGTCCGTCCCTTCGTCCGTCTACGCAACAGGGAGGGTTTACATGGCTGTTCCGATCAGGACCGCGGTCGGCGCGCTCTGCGCCGGACTGCTGGCCACACTCTTCACGACCGCGCCCGCGAGGGCGGAGCAGGACTCCGGGTCGCATCCACGCGCCTGGACCGTCTCCGCGGCGGCACACGCGCCCCGGGCCCGGATATCGCTGGACGACGCCACCGGCACGCTGAGCCTGTCGGTGTCCCGTGACGGCCGGACGGTCCTCGAGCCGTCGCCGGTCGGCATCGTCACCGAACAGGCCGATCTCTCCAAGGACTTGCGCTTCCTGCACCGCAAGGACCGCCGGATCGAGGAGAGTTACCGGGCGAAGTCCGGAAAGCGACTCGATCGCAAGGTCCGGATGAACGAGACCCGGCTGTCGTTCGCCACCGCCGCCGGCGCCCGGCTCGACCTCGTCGTCCGCGCCTCCGCCGACGGCGTCGCCTACCGTTACGTCCTGCCCGGCGGGTACGGCGACGTGCTCGGCGAGACCTCGGCGTTCAACCTGCCGTCGGACGCCGGCGCGTGGCTCAGCACCTACCGGGTCGACAACGAGGGCCAGTTCGTCCAGCACACCGCCGCGAGCGCCCCCACCGCCGCGTACTCGCCGCAGGCGCTGTTCGCCACGCCCGGCGGCTACACCCTGCTCGCCGAGTCCGACCTCACCGGCGCCTACTCCGGCGCCCGGCTCGCCCACACCCAGGGCACCGGCGCCTACCGCGTCCAGCTCGCCGACGAGCGGGTCCGCACCGACGGCCGACTCGCCACCCCCTGGCGGGCGATGGTGACCGGCGACCTGGCCACCGTCACCCGGTCCACCTTCACCGACGACCTCGCGCCCGCTTCCAAGGTCGCCGACCGCTCCTGGATCCGGCCCGGCACCGTGCTGTGGACCTGGCTCGCGGGCGGGAAGGAGGCCGGGCAGAGCCTGGCGGCGCAGAAGGCGTACGTCGACTACGCCGCCGAACGGAACTGGCCCTACGAGGCGGTCGACGCCGGCTGGTACTACAAGCCCGGCGAGTGGGACGTCACCGACCCCGACTGGCAGACCAACAGCTGGATGCCCGAACTCGTCCGGTACGCGCGCGCCAAGGGCGTCGGGATCATCGTCTGGATCCACCAGCGCGACCTCGACACGGCCGAGGAGCGCGCCCAGTGGCTGCCCACGCTGGAGCGGTGGGGCGTCAAGGGCGTCAAGATCGACTTCATGAACTCCGAGGCGCAGTCGATGCTCCAGTGGTACGACGCCATCCTCCCGGAGACCGCCGCCCGTCACCTGATGATCGACTTCCACGGCTCGACGATCCCCAAGGGCATCCAGCGCACCTGGCCGCACGTCATGACCCTGGAGGGGGTCGGCGGCGAGGAGAAGCGCACCAACACCGCCGCCCACCTGACGACCCTGCCGTTCACCCGCAACGTCATCGGCTCCATGGACTTCACCCCGGGCGCCTTCCAGCGCGTCGGCCTGCGGCCCAACTCCGACGCGGCCGAGGTCGGGCTCACCGTCGCCTACGAGTCGGGCCTGCAGATGTTCGCGGGCACCCCCCGGTCGTACGACGAACGCCCGCTCGCCCGTGCCTACTTCGACCAGGTCCCGGCCGCCTGGGACGACACCCGGCTGCTCGCCGGACAGCCCGGGCAGGAGGCCGTGCTCGCCCGTCGCAGCGGTGACCGCTGGTTCCTGGGCGGGGTGTACGCCGGCGCGGCCCGCACCGCGCAGGTGCCGCTGTCCCTGACGCCCGGACGGTGGCTGGTGGAGACGATCCGGGACGGCGCCGACGGGCTCGTCCAGGACCGTCAGGTGCTGCGCGGCGGCGACACGCTGAGCGTCGACGTCGTGGCCAACGGCGGTTTCGCGGCCCTCGCCTGTCCGTGGCGGCCGGGCGTCACCACCTGCTACCGCTGACGCGCTCAGCCGGTCGCCCGGGACCTCATCAGGGGCTGGATCCGCGTGCCGAAGTTCTCGAGTCCTTCGAGGAAGTCGTCGAAGACCAGCATGATCCCCTTGGTCCCGGGCACCCCGGCGATCTCGTCGAGCATCCCCGCGACTGTCTCGTACGAACCGACGAGCGTGCCCATGTTGAAGTTGACGGCGCCCTCGGGCAGCACGATGGTCCGGGCGGTGGAGGAGTCGTCCGCGGTCGTGTCCGTGGCCGACTCCCCCGCCATGTACGCCAGCGCCGCGTGGTCGGCGTTGTCGTGGTAGTCCTGCCACTTCGCCCGGGCGGCGGCGTCGGTCTCGTCCGCGATGACCATGAACAGCGAGAGCGCCCCCACGTCACGGCCGGTCTCCCGCACCGCGTCCATGAGCGAGGCCGTGGTGTCCGAGAAGGCGAGCGGGGTGTTGACGCCGCTGCCGAGGATGAAGTTGTAGTCGGCGTGCTGGGCGGCGAACCGCATTCCGGTGCCGCTCTGCCCGGCGGCGACGATGTCGATGCGCCCGTTCGCCGGCCGCGGGGACAGCACGCAGTCGTCCATCTCGTAGAAGTCGCCCTTGAAGGTGCTGACGCCGTCGCTCCACAGCTCCTTCATCACCGTGACGTACTCGACGGCCCGGGCGTAGCGGTTGCCGAAGTGCTCGTCCCCGGGCCACAGGCCCATCTGCGCGTACTCGCCGGGCGCCCAGCCGGTGACGATGTTGACGCCGAACCGGCCGGGGGCGATGCAGTCGACGGTGGCCGCCATCCGCGCGACGATGGCCGGCGGCAGGGCGAGGATCGGGGTGGAGGCGTAGAGCTTGATCCGCTCGGTGACCGCGGCCAGGCCCGCCATCAGCGTGAACGACTCGAGGCAGTGGTCCCAGAACTCGGTCTCGCCGCCGAAGCCCTTGAGTTTGATCATCGACAGGGCGAAGTCGAGCCCGTGCTCCTCGGCCTTCTGCACGACGGCCTTGTTCAGCTCGAAGGTCGGCAGGTACTGCGGTGAGCTCTTGGATATGAGCCAGCCGTTGTTGCCGATGGGGATGAAGACGCCGATGTCCATGATCGGAGCGTAACCCGTGCGGCGGCACGCGACACGGCGCTCCCGTCGGCAACTGCCGTCGGTGTCATGGGTGTTGTCGTACGGGGCGACTTCGGGGGCCACAGATGGAATCTGTGAAACAGGTTTCGGAACCGACCGGGAACGATAGGTTTCCTCCCATGAATGCACGACTCGCTCTGCTCGGCACGGTTGCCCCCGGTGTCACCGAGAGCGAGGTCTTCCGGCTGGCCCTCCAGCACGCGATGAGCGAGCTGGAGGCACTCGGCGCAACCATGCATCTGCGCGGTCCGATGTCCGCCCTGCGCCTGGTGTCCGCCGTCGGCCTGCCGCCTGCCCTCACCCGCCCGTGGGAGATCGTCGACCAGGAGGGGCCGCTCGCCCCTGCGCGCGCCCTCCAGCAGGGCAGCGGCGTGTGGGTGCCACGGCGCTCCGACGGTCCGGGCGGCGCCGCCGATCCCGGCGGGGCGACGGCGGAGGTGCCCTGGCCCGGCACCGGACTGGCCTCCCTGCCGGTGTTCAGCGGGAAGCGCAGCGTCGGCGCGCTGACCGTCCTGGCCGGCGAGCGCGGCGAGCCCGGCCCGGAGCACTGGGACTTCCTGCGGGCCGTCGTCCACTGGACCGAGGACCGCATGTCCCAGGCGCCCCCGCCCGCCGGACCCGGACAGACGGAGCCGAGCGCCGAGCACCTGCGGCAGGCCCTCAAAGAGGTCCGGGTCGGCGCGTGGGACTGGGACGTCCGCAGCGGCGACCTGATCTGGGACGAGGCGGCGCTGGAGCTGTACGGCACGCTGCCCGCCGACTTCACCGGCAAGATCGAGAACTGGATGCGCATCGTCCACCCCGACGACCTGGCGCCCACCCTCGCGGCGGCCCAGCGCGCGATCCTCGACCACAGCGTCTACGAGGCCGAGTACCGGGTCCGCCGCCTCGACGGCACCTACGGCTGGACGCAGGCCCGTGGCCGGGCGACCTACGACGAGCAGGGCGAACCCCTGCGGATGGTCGGCGTGGGCTGGGAGAGCAACGAGTCCCGTACCGCCCGGGACGCGCTCGGCCGGGCCCTGCGGCACATGAGCGACGGCTTCCTGGCGGTGGACGACGCGTGGCGCATCACCTTCGCCAACCTGGAGGCGGAACACCTGCTGGGCCTCTCGGAGGAGCAGCTGTTCGGGCGCCTCCTGTGGGACCTGCCCTCCGTGCGGGAGGCGCCCGACCTGGAGCACCGGTGCCGGGAGGCCGCCGCCAGCGAGAAGCCGGCCAGCTTCGACGTGCACATGGCGGACTCCGGGCGGCGGTTCCAACTGCGGCTGGTGCCGGGACCCGACGGGCGCACCCTGTACTTCACCGACGTCACCGAGAGACGGCACCTGGAGGAGGAGCGGCGGACCACCGAGCGAGCCGCGGCCGAGCGCGCGGTCCGGATCGCGGAACTGACGACGGAGCTCGCCAAGGCGTCGACCTCGCAGGACGTGGTGGCCGCGGTCGCCCGGCGGGTGCTGCCGCCGTTCGCCGCCACCGCGGTCCTGGTCCAGGTCATCGAGGACGAGCGGCTGCACTACGTCGGAGCCGTCGGCTACCAGGACGACTTCCTGGAACTCATCAACTACCGCACCCGGACGCCCGGCGACCCGGCCTGGGACGTCATCGACTCCGGCGCCCCGCTGTTCCTGTCCTCGGCCGAGGAGCTGACCGCACGCGCGCCCCGGCTGACCGGCCTGCCGCAGCGGGCCGGGAAGCAGGCGTGGGCGTTCCTGCCCCTCACGGCCTCTGGCCGTACGTTCGGCGTGTGCGTCGTGGCCTTCGACCGGCCGCGGCTGCTCACCGACGAGGAGCGCGCCCTGCTGACCACCATCAGCGCCCTCGTCGCGCAGTCCCTGGAACGGGCCCGGCTCTACGACGCCGAGCACACCCGGTCCCGCGAGCTCCAGCGCAGTCTGCTCCCCCAGGAACTGCCCGTCCTGCCCGCCTGCACCGCCGCCGCCCGCTACCTCCCGGCCGGGCAGGGCGCGGACGTGGGCGGCGACTGGTACGACATCATCCCGCTCTCCGGCGGACAGGTCGCCCTCGTCGTCGGCGACGTCATGGGCCATGGCCTGCCGGAGGCGGCCACGATGGGCCGGCTGCGCACCGCCGTGCACACCCTGGCCGATCTCGAACTGCCCCCCGACGAAATCATGGGGCACCTCAACGACCTCGTCGGCGGCATGGGCGAGGCCTCGTACGTCACCTGCCTGTACGCGCTCTACGACTCCACCACCCGGGTCTGCTCGATCGCCCGCGCCGGGCATCCACCGCCCGCGCTGGTCCATCCCGACGGCACGGTGCACTTCCCGAAGACGGACGCCGACCCGCCCCTCGGCGCGGCCGAACCGCCTTTCGAAACGGTCGAGTTGGAGGTGCCCGAGGGCAGTCTGCTCGTGCTCTACACCGACGGCCTGGTCGAATCGGCGAGGCGGGAGATCGACGAGGGCATGGCGGAGCTGGCCCGGATGCTGAGCACGGCGCACCAGGGCGGCGCCGTCAGCACCGAGGCGGACCTGGAGCGGCTGTGCGACACGCTGACGGCCGGTCTGCTGCCCACCGAACAGCAGGCGGCCGACGACGCGGCGTTCCTCGTCGCCCGGCTGCACTGCCTGCCGCGCGACCGGATGGCGTCCTGGCCGCTGCCCGACGAGGCGATAGCGGCCGGCCGGGCCCGCCGCCACGTCCGCGAACAGCTCGCCGTCTGGGACCTGGACGACCTCGCCCCCACCACCGAGCTCCTGGTCAGCGAACTCGTGGGCAACGTCGTCCGACATGCCAGGGGCCCGGTCCGGCTGCGTCTGCTGTACGGGGCCGAGTTGATCTGCGAGGTGTTCGACGGCAGCCAGACGATGCCCCGCATCCGCCGTGCCGCGGAGACCGACGAGGGAGGCCGCGGGCTCCAGCTGATCACGGCGCTCTCCGAACGGTGGGGCGCCCGCTACACACCGACGGGGAAGTGCATCTGGACCGAGCAGCAGCTCGTCTGCCCGAACGGCGCGGACGGCCCCGACCTCCCGGACGGCCTCGGCGATCGCTCGCCCGAAGCCCTGGAGCGGATGTTCCTCGACGCCGCGGACCTCGACACAGATGCCTAGGGTGGACGCATGTCCACCACAACACCCGCTCAGAAGCCCCTGGTTGAGCACGACGAGCTCATCGCGGACCCCTACGCGGCGTACGCCCGACTCCGCGAGGCGGGGCCCGTGCACCGCATCACCGGAACCGACGGTCTGCCGGCCTGGCTGATCACCCGTTACGACGACGTCCGCCGGGCCCTCGCCGACCCCCGGCTCTCGCTCGACAAACGCAACGCCAAGCCCGGCGGCTACCGCGGGCTCGCGCTGCCGCCGGCGCTGGACGCGAACCTGCTGAACATGGACCCGCCGGACCACACCCGCATCCGGCGCCTGGTGTCCCAGGCGTTCACCCCCCGCCGGGTCGCCGCACTGCGCGAACCGATCAGGGAGACCGCCGACGCGCTGCTCGACGCGATCGAACCGCTCGGCCGTGCCGACCTGATCGCCTCCTACGCCGCGCCGCTGCCCATCGCCGTGATCTGCGATCTGCTGGGCGTGCCCCCGCACGACCGGCGGGACTTCCGGTCCTGGACCGACGCCCTGGTCGCCCCCGACCCGGCGGAGCCCTCCCGGGCGAAGCAGGCCGTGGGCAGCGTGCTGGCGTTCTTCACCCGGCTCATCGCCGACAAGCGCAGCGACCCGGCCGACGACCTGCTGTCCGCCCTGATCGCGGTACGCGACGAGGCGGACGGCGCGGCGGACGGCGCGGACCGGCTGAGCGAGGACGAGCTGATGTCCCTCGCCTTCCTCGTCCTGTTCGCCGGATACGAGAACACGGTCCATCTGATCGGAAACGCCACCGTGGCCCTCCTCGGCCACCCCGACCAACTGGCCGCCCTGCGCGCGGACCCGGGCCGGCTGGGGTCGGCCGTCGAGGAGCTGGCCCGCTACGACGGACCGACGCCGCTGGCCATCCGGCGCTTTCCCACCGAGGACCTCGTCATCGGCGGCGTCACCGTCCCCGCGGGCGAGACCGTCCTGCTCGGCCTCGCGGCCGCCCACCGCGACCCGGCCCGCTTCAGCGACCCCGACCGACTCGACATCGGCCGCGACGCGACGGGCCACCTCGCCCTCGGCCACGGCATCCACTACTGCCTGGGCGCGCCCCTGGCCCGACTGGAGACCGAGATCGCCCTCGCCGCCCTTCTGGACCGGTTCCCCCGGCTGTCCCTCGCCGTCCCCGCCGGCGAACTGCGCCGCCGGCCGGCGATGCGCGCCCGCGGCCTGCTGGAGCTTCCGGTCACCTATTGACCGAGCTGATCCGTGCCTCGGTGGTGCCGGTGAGCGGGGTGTGGGGCGTACAGCCGCAAGGCGGTCGAGGGCGTCGACGCGATGGAGGTCCCCCCTCTGGGGGAGCGTGCCACCCCGCGTCTGCGGCATGATCGGCCGGACAGGCCCTACGCGCAGGTCGCCCCGCCTTCCTCCCGCAGGGCCGGGATCTCCTTGCGGGAGGCGATGCCGAGTTTCGAGAACACCTTGCGCAGGTGCCACTCGACGGTGTGGGGGCTGATGAACAGCTGGGCGCCGATCTCGGGGTTGGTGAGCCCGTCGCCGGCGAGCCGGGCGATCTGCGCTTCCTGCGGGGTGAGCGCGGTGTGCGTCGCGGGGGTACGAGGTCTGCGGACCTTCGCACCCGTGGCCTGGAGCTCGTGTCGCGCGCGTTCCGCGAAGCCGGCCGCCCCCATGTGGCTGAGCATCTCGTGAGCGGTGCCCAGTTGGGCCCGGGCGTCGGTGCGGCGGTTCTCGCGGCGCAGCCACTCGCCGTAGAGCAGTCGGGCGCGGGCGGTGTCCATCCGCACGGGGGTGTTGCCGAGCCGCTCGACCGCCTCGCGGTAGAGGACGTCGGCGGCCTTCCCCTCGCTCACCAGGGCACGGGCGAGGGCCGAGACGCCCAGGGCCCAGTCGGTGCCGCCGGCCTGCGCCATCTCGCTGATTCTCCGGACCGCCTCAGCGGCGTCCGCCGGTCTGCCGAGCCGTGCCGCGGCCTCGACGAACTCCGCCGTGGACTGGATCGACAGGCCGAGTTCCTGCGGGTTCTCGCAGCCGCGCCGGGCGGCCGTGAAGGCCTCCTGGTAGCGGCCGAGGCCGTTGTAGAGCACCGCCGCCGCCCATTGCGTGGCCGTGATCACCTTGCCGTCCCCGCGCAGCAGGAGATCCTGGGTGATCGCGTCGATCGCCTGGCGGGTGGCGGACTCCCGGCCCTTCCACGGCTCGACGACCAGTGCGCTGTAGTGCGCGAAGAAGCTGCTGCCGGTGGCCTCGCCGATCGCGGACGACTCCACGACGAGGGCGTCGGCGCCCGCCAGATCGCCGGCGAAGACGCGGTTCGACAGGCGCAGGAGAAGCGCCGACGGCAGCACGGACAGGGCGCCCGTCTCGCGCGCCATGTCGACCAACCGCGCCGAGAGCACGGACCAGGTGTCGAAGTCCCAGGTGCTGTGGGCCATCCGGCAGACCAGCGGGAGCCAGCCGAGCCCCTCCGCCCGCGAGACGTCGTCGGTGCGGAACTCGTCCAGCGCCCGGAGCACCAGCGGCGCGCCGACGGCGTAGCCCTCCGTGATCATCCTGGCGACGCCGTCCAGCAGCAGATCGTCGCGTGTCGGTTCGTCCGGTGTCGGCGCGCTCAGCACGGCCTGGGCCACTTCGAGGATCCCGCCGTGGGGCAGCCGGCCGGCGGTGAGCGCCGCGTAGAGCGCGTCCCGGTAGGTCTCCCGGGCGATCCGGGCATCGAGCGGCCAGAGCCGCTTGGCCGCTTCGAGCATGAGCGGGATGCCCGCTCCGGCGCTCTGGGAGGCGGACATGATCCGGCCGCGCAGCAGTTTGGACTGTGCGGCCTCCAACTCGTCGAGGGCGCTCAGGTCCGCCGCGTCCGCCAGCTCGCGCGCCGCTTCGAAGGCGCCGGCCTGGTACTTGGCCTGCGCCGCCGCCAACTGCCTGGTGCCGCGGCGTACGGGGTCGGGGGTCAGCTCGGCGGCCCGGTCGAGGAAGGCCGCCGCCGCGGCGACTCCGCCGCGCGCCTGCGCCCGCCCGGCCGAGCGCTCCAGCTCGGCGGCCACGCTCTCGTCCGGTCCCGCGGTCGCGCGGGCCAGATGCCAGGCCCGACGATCCGGATCGAGCCCGGCGTCGGTCGCGTCCGCCAGCGCTCTGTGCACCTCACGACGCTCGTACACGTCGGCGGCGCGATAGGCCGCCGAGCGCACCAGCGGGTGCCGGAAGCGCACCCAGGTGCCGAGCGTCAGCAGCCCGGACGCCTCGGCGTCCACCGCCGCCGCCTCCAGGTCGATCCCCAGCCGTGCGGCCGCCCGTCGCAGCAGCGGCACGTCGCCGACCGGCTCGGCGGCGGCGGTCAGCAGCAGGCGTTGCGTCTCGGCCGGGAGCGACTGGACGCGACGCAGGAAGCCCTGCTCGATCTGGCCCGCCAGCGGTTGCGCGGCGGGGTGCCCGAAGCCGCCGGCCAGCTCCACCGCGGACAGCCCGCGAGGCAGTTCGAGCAGGGCCAGCGGGTTGCCGCGCGTCTCGGCGATGATGCGGTCGCGCACCCGCTCGTCCAGGGGACCGGTGACGACCAGGTCGAGAAGTTTGCGGGAGTCGCTCTCGGCCAGCCCTCTCACCGGCAGCTCGGGGAGACCGGCGAAGACCTCGCCGGCGGTGGGCTCGCGGACCGCGAAGACGAGCAGGATCGATTCAGCAAACAGCCGGCGGGCGGCGAACGCCAAGGTCTGCGCCGACACGTGGTCCAGCCACTGGGCGTCGTCGACGAGACAGACCAGCGGCTGGTCCCCCGCGGCGTCCGCGAGCAGACTCAGCGTGGCCAGGCCCACCAGGAACCGGTCGGGCGCGTTGCCCGCCCGCAGCCCGAAGGCCGTGCGCAATGCGTCGCGCTGCGGTTCGGGAAGCCGGTCGAGGCCCGCCAGCAGGGGGGCGCAGAGCTGGTGCAGGCCGGCGTAGGAGAGCTCCATCTCGGACTGGACGCCGGCGGCACGGACGACGCGGCATCCGGTGGAGCGTTCGGGAAGGTGGTTCAGCAGCTCGGTCTTCCCGATCCCCGCCTCACCGCGCAGCACCAGGACCGCGCTGCGCCCGGCCTTGGCGCCTTCCAGGAGGCCGTCAAGGGTCCGGCACTCGTCCTGGCGCCCGAGGAACCCCGCGCGTGGACCACGGCCCGTCATGGCAGCCTCCTCCGCGCCCGTACTTGTATCACCGCAGGTGAGGCGGGTCGAACAGGGTCCGGCCACGGGGCCGCCCCCGTACGACCACGGAGCCGACCACGGCCTTCCCGGGGTGCGGGGCGCCGCACCCGGGCGTCAGGCTGGTTGTCACCAGCCCGCAAGCCACGGACCCCCGAACAGAGGAGCCGGTCGTGGACACGTACAGCGCCCCATCCGGACCAGTCCGCGAGCGGATCGGCGACCTGGAAGGGGCCACTTCCGTGTTCGTCCGCGACATACCGGGACTGCTCAAGATCGCAGGCCGGATCGTCGGGAACGCGAACGAGGCCGAGGACGTCGTCCAGGAGGCGTGGCTTCGTTGGCAGGGCACCGACCGAACGGTCGTCCTGAATCCGTCGGCGCTGCTCAGGACGACGACCGCCAGGCTGGCGATCAACGTCGTCCAGTCCGCCTGGAGACGCCGGGAGTCCTGCGCCACTCCTTGGCTCCCGGAACGAACAGACATCCATGAGACCCCAGAAGTGCTGGTAGAGCAGCAGGACGCGGTCGAGGAAGCGGTTCTCCTCCTGATGGAGACACTCACGCCCAGTCAACGCGCAGCCTACGTTTTGCGGGAGGGGTTCGGCTACCCGTACGGCCGGATCTCGGAGCTCCTGCGCCTCACCGTCCCCAACGCCAGGCAGCTGAACACCCGCGCCCACCAGCGGCTCGCCGCCGATCGCGGCAGGCAGCGGGTGGACGCCGCCGCGCATCGGCGTCTCGTCCAGGCGTTCCTCGCGGCCGCCCGGTCCGGTGACACCGGGCAGTTGGAGGACGTCCTCGCCGCGGACGCCGTCCGCTCCCCCGCCGGCCGGCCGATGCCGGACAGGCTTGGTTCGTAGCCGGCGGCGGCGAGGCCGCGCTCAGCAGATCCGGGGCAGCTGTTCCCCGATCGGAAGGTCGACCACGCGGGTTCCGCCCAGCCCGGTCCGGGCCACCACCATGCCGGGATGCGCTGCGACGGCCTCCCCGACGACAGCGGAGTCCGCACCCAGCGGATGGGCCCGCATCGCCGCCAGGACGGCCTCGGCGTGCTCGCGCGGGACGAAGGCCACCAGCTTGCCCTCGTTGGCCACGTACAGCGGGTCCAGGCCCAGGATGGCGCAGGCGTTGGCGACGGCGGGCGGCACCGGGACGGCGCGTTCCCGAAGGACGACCCCTGTTCCGGAGGCCTTGGCGATCTCGTTGAGGGCAGCGGCCAGGCCGCCCCGGGTGGGATCGCGCAGCACGTGCAGATCCGGGGTGACGGCCAGCATGGCGTCGACCAGAGTGCCGAGCGCCGCGCAGTCGCTCTCGATCTCCACCCCGAACTCCAGGCCCTCGCGGACACTCATGATCGCCACACCGTGGACGCCGATGGCCCCGCTGACGATCACCACATCCCCGGGGACGACCCGCTGCGGGCGCAGATCGACGCCTTCGGGGACGAGTCCGATGCCCGCGGTGTTGATGAAGATCCCGTCGCCGTGCCCGGCCTCGACGACCTTGGTGTCGCCGGTGGCCACCTCGACGCCGGCGGTGCGGGCCGCCGCGCCCAGGGCCTTCGCGACCCGGGCGACCACGTCGAGCTCGACGCCCTCCTCCAGGATGAACCCGCAGGACAGGTAGGCCGCGCGGGCGCCGCTCATGGCGAGGTCGTTGACCGTGCCGTTGACGGCGAGGTCGCCGATGCTGCCGCCGGGGAAGAACAGCGGCCGCACCACGAAGGAGTCGGTGGAGAACGCCAGCCGCGCGCCGCCCAGGGAGACGGCGGCGGCGTCGCCCAGCTGGGAGAGCGCCTCGCCGCCGTAGGCGGGCGCGAAGATCTGCTGGACCAGTTCGGCGGAGAGGACCCCGCCGCCGCCGTGGCCCATGACCACCCGGGGCCGGTCGCGCAGCGGCGCGGGACAGGTCCACCCCTCGACGTCCAGGGCGGGGGCCGTGGCAGGGGCAGTGGCCGGGGCGGGGAGATCGGTGGTGTCAGACAACGGGGGTCGCCTCCCGGGCCTTCGCGGTGGGCAGGTCGAGCCGCCGGTAGAGGTAGTAGGCGGCGCAGGCGCCCTCGCTGGAGACCATGGTGGCCCCCAGGGGCGTCCGCGGGGTGCACAGCGTGCCGAAGGCCGCGCACTCGTGGGGCTTGAGCAGCCCTTGCAGCACCTCGCCGGCACGGCACTCGGCCGGTTCCTCGGTCCGGATTCCCTCGACCGAGAAGCGGTGCTCGGCGTCGTGGTCGCGGTACTTCGCCGCCAGTCGCCAGCCGCTGCCCGGGATCACCCCGATGCCCCGCCAGGCACGGTCGGTGACCTCGAAGACGTCCTCCAGCATGGCCTGGGCCGCCGGGTTGCCCTCCGGGCGGACGGCGCGGGCGTAGGCGTTGTCGACGGTGTGCTCGCCGCGTTCCAGTTGGCGCACGGTCCGGCGCACGCCTTCGAGGATGTCGAGCGGTTCGAAACCCGTCACGACGATCGGCACCCGGAACCGCTCGGCGAGCTCCGGGTACTCCGCCATGCCCATGACGCTGCACACATGCCCGGCCGCGAGAAAGCCCTGTACCCGGCAGCTCGGCGAGGACATGATCGCCTCGATGGCGGGCGGCACCCGCACATGGGACACGAGCATGCTGAAGTTGCGGACGCCCAGTGTGCGGGCCTGATGGACGGTCATGGCGTTCGGCGGGGCCGTCGTCTCGAAGCCGATGCCGAAGAACACCACCTCGCGGTCCGGGTTCTGCTGCGCGATCCGCAGGGCGTCGAGCGGCGAGTAGACGACCCGTACGTCGCCGCCCTCGCCACGGACCTGGAACAGGTCCCGGCCGGTGCCGGGCACCCGGAGCATGTCGCCGAAGGAGCAGAAGATCACGCCCGGCCTGGAGGCGATCTCCAGGGCCTTGTCGATGACCTCCAGCGGGGTCACGCACACCGGACAGCCGGGCCCGTGGATCAACTCGACCTCTTCGGGGAGGAGTTGGTCGATGCCGTGCCGGATGATGCTGTGCGTCTGGCCGCCGCAGACCTCCATCAGCGCCCACGGCCTGGTCACCGTGGCGTGGATGTCGTCGAGGAGCCGGCGCGCCAGTTCCGGGTCCTGGAACTCGTCGATGTACTTCACGGCTTGCCCACCTCTTCCACCGGGTCCGCGCCCGCCTCTGCCGCCGCCAGCTCCCAGGGGTCGCCGAACTCCTCCTGGAGCATGCCGAGTTCGGCGAAGAGTTCGAGCGTCTGTTTCGCCGACTCCTCGTCCAGCCGTTGCAGGGCGAACCCCACGTGGACGATGGCGTACTCGCCGACCTGAAGGTCCGGCAGGTACTCCAGGCACACCTCCTTGACCACCCCGCCGAAGTCGACGGTGGCCATCCGGGTGCCGTCCCGTTCCTCGATGTCCAGCACTCTGCCGGGTACCGCCAGGCACATGGGCCTCTCCTCGCTGTGGCGCGTCTTGGTCAGTCGGTGGCATCGGCGGCGTCGGCGGCGGTGGCACGGGCGGCCACTATCAGCTGGCCGAGCGCCAGGCCGCCGTCGCCGGGCGGCACCAGACGGTGCCGCAGGACCGTGAAGCCGTCCTCGCGCAGGAGGGCGGCGCAGGCCGAGGACAGCAGCGTGTTGGCGAACACGCCGCCCGTCAGGACGACCGTGTCGAGCCCGTGCCGCTCACGCGCCCGCCCGCAGAGCCGCCGCACCAGGCCCGCGACGCCCCGGTGGAACCGGGCCGCGATCAGGGCGGGCCGGACGCCCGACCGCAGGTCGGCGACGATCGCCGCGAACACGGGCGCCGGGTCGGCCGCTACGGGGCCGTCCCCGTGCGAGCGCAGGCCGAAGACGTACGCCGTCGTGTCCTCGGCGGGTGCGCCCATTGCGGCGTTCTCCAGCTCGACGGCGGCCTGCGCCTCGTAGCCGGACCGGTGGCACACGCCGGTGAGCGAGGACACGGCGTCGAAGAGCCGGCCCATGCTGGAGGTGGGCACGCAGTTCAGCTCGCGCTCCAACTGCCGCTCCAGAACGTGCAGTTCGTCGGTCGGGCAGACGGCCGTACAGGGGAGGTCGGCCGACCAACCGAGGCCGGCCGCCCGCAGATGCGCCAGCGCCATGCGGTAGGGCCGGCGCACCGCCGCGTCGCCGCCGGGCAGCGGGACATGGGCGAGATGCCCGAACCGGGTGTAGCCGTCGTAGTCGGCCAGCAGGAACTCGCCGCCCCACACGGCCCCGTCGTCGCCGTGGCCGGTGCCGTCGAAGGCGACGCCGATCACCGGCCGGCCGCCGTCCAGCCCGTGTTCGGCCATCGCGGCGGCGATATGCGCATGGTGGTGCTGGACGCGTACGACGGGCCGTCCGGCCGCGTTCCGGTCGGCCCACTGCGCGGAGCGGTACCCGGGGTGGCGGTCGGCCACCAGGGTCTCGGGCCGCACGCCCGTGATGGACTGCAGCTGCGTCACCGCGCGCTCGAACGCGACCTGGGTGCCGAGGTCGTCCATGTCGCCGATGTGCGCCGAGAGCCACGCTTTGCGGTCCGCCCCGAGACAGAAGGCGTTCTTCAGGTCGCCGCCGACCGCGAGGGCCGGCCGGACGGACAGTGGCAGGGTGACCGGCAGCGGGGCGTAGCCGCGGGAGCGGCGGATCACCAGCGGCTCCCCGTCGCACACGCGGACCACGGAGTCGTCGCAGGGGACGTGGATCGGCCGGTCGTGCACGAGCCAGGCGTCGGCCAGATGCGCGAGCCGCTCCAGCGCCTCGGCGTCGTCGATGACGATCGGCTCCCCGGAGACGTTCCCGCTGGTCATGACCAGCAGCCGGGGGCCGTCCGGGTCGCCGGGCAGGCCGAGCAGCAGCTGGTGCAGGGGCGTGTACGGCAGCATCACCCCGAGGTCGGGGCTGCCGGGCGCGACGGCCGCGGCCACCTCCGACGCGCGCCGGCGCAGCAGCACGACGGGCCGGGCCGGGTCCTGGAGCAGCCGCCGTTCGTCGGGGCCGAGGTGCACCAGGTGCTCGACGTCGTCCGCGCTCCCCGCCATGACCGCGAACGGCTTGTCCCCGCGCGCCTTTCTGAGCCGAAGCAGGGACACGGCGTCGTCGTCCGAGGCGTCGCAGGCCAGGTGGTAACCGCCCAGCCCCTTCACGGCGAGGATCGCGCCGCGCGCCAGCGACGCCCGTGCCTCGGCAATCGGATCACCGCCCGTCCCCGCGCCGACCAGCCGCAGCCTCGGCCCGCACTCCGGGCAGGCGACCGGCTGCGCGTGGAAACGCCGGTCGGCCGGATCGCCGTACTCGCGGGCGCATGCGGCGCACATCGCGAAGCCGGCCATGGTGGTGTTGGCCCGGTCGTAGGGGACGCCGGTGACGATGGTGAAGCGGGGGCCGCAGTGCGTGCAGTTGACGAAGGGGTGCCGGTAGCGCCGGTCGGCCGGGTCGGCCAGCTCGGCGAGGCAGTCGGCGCAGGTGGCCGTGTCCGGGGAGACGAGGGTGCGGGCCGGGCCGTCGCCGCGCGAGGCGAGGATGGTGAACGCGCCGCCTCCCGCCGCGGCCAGTTCCTGGTGGTGGACGGACTCCACCCGGGCCAGCGGGGGCGCCTGCACCGCGATCCGGTCGCAGAACTGGGCCACGGCCGCGAAACTGCCCTCCACCTCGGCGACGACGCCCTCCGGGGTGTTGGTCACATGCCCGACCAGGGCGAGTTCGGTGGCGAGGCTGTAGAGGTAGGGCCGGAAACCCACGCCCTGCACCACTCCGCGGACGACGACCCGCCGACGCAGCACCGGAGTGCTCACGACGGGAGGTCGGCCAGATCGCCGCCGACCGCCTCCGTATGCGGGTGCGGGTGCGTATGTGTATGCGGCGCACGGGCCATGACCGGCTGGTGGACGGGCGCTCCCGAGGCCGCCGCGAGCGCCCGGTCGAGCACCGCGCCGACGCCCTGCCCCCGGCGCGCCGAGGTGTGGACGATCTCCACCCCCGGGTTGACCTGCTGCACGTTCGCGCGAAAGGCGTGCTCGTCGAACTCGACGGCCTCGGCGATGTCGGTCTTGGTGATCACGACCAGCTGGGCGAGACCGAAGGCGGTGGGGTACTTGAGCGGCTTGTCCTCGCCCTCGGTCACCGAGGCGAGGACGACTCGCAGGGTCTCCCCCAGGTCGTACGAGGCCGGGCAGACCAGGTTGCCGACGTTCTCCACGAACAGCAGCCGGGTGTCGTCGGGCAGCCAGCCCACCAGGTGCCCGGCGAGCATGCCGGCCTCCAGATGACACAGTCCGTCGGTGAGGATCTGCTTGACCGGGACTCCCGAACGGGCCAGCCGGGCCGCGTCGTTCTCGGTGGCGAGGTCCGCGGTCAGTGCCGCCACCGGCAGCGAGCGTTCCCGGGCCAGCAGCAGTTCGCGTTCCAGCAGGGCGGTCTTGCCGCTGCCGGGGCTGGACAGCAGGTTGACGATGGTGGTGCCGCGCGCCGCGAGGCCGGCGCGCAGCACCTCGGCGCCGGCGTCGTTCTTCGCGAGTACGGCCTGCCGGAGGTCGACGGCACGACACATGGTTCAGCACTCCTCGGAGATCGGTTCGCGGGTGGGCGGCGGCACCGGCTCGCCGTCCTCCCAGCGCACGCCGACGATTCTCAGCTCCCGGCCCGCGAGCAGGTCGGTCTGCGTCCCGCCGCACGCGGGACAGGTCAGCCGGGGCGGCATGCCGACGGCCCAGGCGTGCGCGCAGGACGTGCAGCAGGCCCGTCCGGGCACCGCTTCGGTGACCAGCTCGGCGCCTTCCAGCAGGGTTCCGGCGCAGGCCAGCTCGAAGCAGAAGGCGAGCGAGTCGGGTACGACGCCGGCCAGTTCGCCCACCTGAAGCCGGACCGAGCGCACCGCCGTGACGTCTCCCGCCTCGGCGGCGGCCGTCTCCACCTGGTCGATCACGGCGAGCGCCACGGACATCTCGTGCATGGGTCGGTCTCTCCGTCCTCCCGGAACCGACTTCATTACAGGTGCGAGGTCCGGATCCGGTGGCCAGGCACGCCGTGACCGGCCGGGTGGGTACGCCGTTCGCCCCACCCGGCCCCTGGTTCACATCCGTCGGATCCGCAGATAGCGCCGGACGTCGGGGAGCACCTCGACGACCACGAGGGCCACGACCAGGGCCGCCCCACCAGCGATGATCTTCTTCATCCCGTCTCTCCTCGGGTCGGGGCCCCATCGGTGGAGGCCTGCGCCACGGGCGGCTCGACGCCGCCCCGCAGCAGCTCTTCGATCAGTCGCACGGCCTCGGGCACGGCGTCCGACACCGGCCCGCTGAGGCCGATGCCCTCCGCCACCGAGGCCGGCTCACAGCCGACGATCAGGACGCGCCGCGGCGGTTCGCCGCCGGTCCCGGCGCAGAGGGTGTCCAGCAGCGCCAGGACGGCGTCGGGGGTCATGCGGTGGCCGTCGATCGCGGGCGCGGCGCCTTCGGGGGCGTCGCCGGGCCCGTCGTACTCGATCACGTACAGCGTGCCGGGGGTCTCGCCGCGGGCCGTGGCGTCCACGAGGACGAGGGTGTCGTAGCCGTCCAGGAGCTGATAGGCGAGGTGCACCCCGCGCACGCCGATGTCCACGACCTCGACGTGCGGCGGCAGTAGCCGTGTCGTCAGCTGCCGTTCGGCCAGTCGGCGGGCCGTCTCGACGCCGAAGCCGTCGTCGCCGAGGAAGACGTTGCCGATGCCGGCGACGAGGGTCCGGGTCATGGCCGGTCCTCCAGGGGGACGATTTCGTCCGGCTGGAAGTAGAGGTAGCGGCCCTGTTCGCGGCGGATGTCGGCTCCCGGGTCGCCCTCGACGGTGACCGCCAGGTGCACCGTGCCGTCGACGTCGTGCAGCACCGCCTCGACGGTCGCGGCGCGGCCCTGGAGGAACAGGTCCTGGGCGTCGGTGTGGCGCAGGCCGGGCCGCAGCTCGACGCGGCTGCCCTTCCCCACCGACCGGCCGTCGACCACGACCGTGTCCTGTTCGGGGTCGAAGCCCGCGTCGCTCGCCGGGTCCCACCAGGGGGTGTCGGGGCGCTGCACGCCGTGCTCGTCGGGGAAGCCGGGCGTCGTCTCCCCGGTGACCTCCCGCAGGCTCCGCACCGCGCCGTGGAGGCGTTCCAGGACCTCCGGCGGCATCGAGTCGGCGAGGTCGATCACGGCGGCTGCCCGCTCGTCGGTGCCCCGGGCCTCGCGCTTCTCCTCGTCGGTCAGGGCGGCGGTGCGCAGCGCGAGGATCTCGTCGATCTCGGTGGCGTCGTAGAGCGCGCCCGGGCTCTCGGGGGCGATGGCCGGGTGGTCCTCCAGGATGATCGGCGAGGAGAGAACGAGGTCGGCGCGGCCGGGTTCGCCGGCGAGCACGGGCCAGGTGTGCAGGTTGCGGCAGGCGGCGGCAGCGCCCTTGGCCCACTCGGGGGGATCGGTCATCGACAGGAACGATCCGGCACTGAGCGCCATGAGGAGGTGGGCGGAGACCAGGGAGTGCGGCAGCGCCGCGTCCCGGTCGGCGCCGCGTCCCTCGGGCGCCGTCCAGTCGCTGGTGTTCTCGACGACCGCGGTCAGCCGCAGGGTCCGGTAGGGGCCGTCGAGTTCGCGGGCGGACAGCCTGACCTGCCCGCTGATCTCCTCGCACCGCCGCACCAGTCGGCCGACGGTGCGGCCGGCGGCGTCCAGAACCGGTTGTGCGTCCTGGCGGGCGGGCCGTCGGAAGGGATGCGTGACGCCGTCGCCCAGCAGGTCTTCCACCTGTGCCACGACCTCGACGCGTTCCTCGCCGCCCTCGTCCCAGGGCACCAACACGCGGTCGTCGAGGCGGAGTTCGGGGACCGTCTCGTAGTCGCCGTCCGGGCGGAGCCGCTGCACGGTGCGTCGCCGGGCGTGCAGGAAGCGCGCCTCGACCGCCAGCGTCGCGCCGGCCTTCGGTTCCATCAGGCACTCGGTGTACTGGAAGTCGTGCTCCTCGCACTCGGCGCCCCACCCGGGCGGCACGAGCACCCCGAACTGCCAGCGCAGCCGGTTCTTGGCCGCCGAGGCGCGGTACGGGTAGAGCACATAGCCCTCGAAGAGGACGGCGTCGGCCACCTGCCGGGCGAGGGCGAACCGCTCCTCCGTCTCCGGGGCGAACGCGGTCACGGTCACGGGTCGGTCCTTCCGGTGAGCGCACGGAACGGGTCGCGCACGGACGGGTCGGCGTGGTCCAGCAGCGTCTTCAGCGTCGCCTCCCAGGAGGGCAGCGCGTGCCGGGAGCGGTAGGCGAGGAGGGCGTCCATGGTGTCGCTCGGGAGCCGGATCCAGCCGCAGCCGGGGAAGTGCTGTTCGAGCATGTCCCGCCAGACGGTGACCGGCATCCGGAAGGCCGTCTCCCGGTCCCACGGGACGGGTTCGACCTGGAAGCCGCCCGCCCCGGTGAACGCGGTGCCGGAGAAGAGCATCAGCAGCGGGACCTCGCCGTCGGTGAGGGCGGTGAGGTAGCGGGTGGCTGCGATGTCCATGTCGTAGGTGCAGGGGACGACGAGGTCGGTGTCGGTCTCTCCGGTGAAGGTGGGCACCATCACCGACACCTGCGCGAACTGCACCGGCTGGAGCGTGCTGCCCCAGCGGGAGCGTTCGCCGAACAGGTCGCTCAGGCCGTCGGCCTCGGCGGGCGCGTAACCGCGACGGGCGGGTTCGATCCGGAGCTGGCAGCGCAGCGCGAGGGCGTGCACGGGGGCGTTCCCGGAGGCCGTGACGCGCAGCCGGAAGACGAGGGTCGG
The DNA here is from genome assembly GCF_040655955.1 of Streptomyces sp. NPDC050263. Lineage (NCBI taxonomy): Bacteria > Bacillati > Actinomycetota > Actinomycetes > Kitasatosporales > Streptomycetaceae > Streptomyces > Streptomyces sp. NPDC050263. The sequence goes on from NZ_JBFAKW010000047.1 coordinate 45,109, forward strand.
GCCGGCCGCGTACCGGTCGGCGCGCACCCCGGTGCAGGCGAAGGAGAAGTCGGTCACGGTCGGACCGCCTCCTCCACCGGTCGCGCCTGCCGGCGGACGTCGTCGAAGAAGGCGTCCAGTGCGGCCCGGGCCTCGGCCCCGCCGTCGAAGCCCTGCCACAACAGCCGCATGCGGCCGACGAGTTCGTAGCAGATGTCGATCGGGACGAGATGGCACTCGATCCGGCCCTCGCTGCGGCGCAGCAGCAGCGCCTCGACGTCGGCTTCGAGGAGTTCGGCGAGCCGGCTGCCGCCGAGGACCTCGGTCCAGGTGGCCGGTTCGAGTTCGCTCTCGGTGGCGCCGGCCGGGCTCGGGTAGAGGGCGACCAACCGGTCGAGGGCGGCGTTGCGGAAGAAGAAGGCGACGCCGACCGGGATCTGGAGCGCGTCCCAGGCGCCGTCGTCGAGGCGGTGGGCGGGGTCGGTCAGGTACCGGTTCGGGACCGCGCGGAAGCGGCCCGCGGCGACGCCCGGCGCCTCCATCAGCAGCGCGCAGGCGGTGCAGGCGCAGGCGAGGGCGCGTTTCTCGGTGTCGACGAGGTGGCGGTGGTCGTCCGGCACCGCCGCCGCGCACAGTTCGCACCGCTCGGGCCGCGGCGGCCGCGGGGTGAGGAATCTGCGCAGGCCCGGTGCGTTCATCGGCTCCCCACCGGACCGGAACCGATCTGGAGCAGCGCGGGCGCCGACTCCACGACTACCTCCGTGACCTCCGGCGCGAAGCAGGCGAGGGCGGCCCGCGCCGCCTCCTGGGCGTCCGCGCCGGAGCCGCATCCGCAGCCGCCGCTCGCCCGGGAGCGCAGCCGCAGGGCGCCGCTCTCCGCGTCGAAGTCCACGGCCTCCAGGCCGTGTTCGCGCACGCTGTCGAGGGCCCGGGCGATCCGGGCGTCGCGGTCCTCGGGGTGCAGGTCGTGCAGGACGAGCAGGCTGGCGACCAGTTCGTCGCCGAGCAGCGCTCCCGGAATGCCCGCGGGCGCGGCGGACAGCAGTTGGAGGACGCGGGCGAGACCGGAGCCGTAGAAGTCCATGAGGGACCGGACGAGTTCCTCGGCGGCTGCCGCCGAGGCCGGGTCGCCGCTCGTGGTCAGCCGGTCCAGGACCTCCTCGATCGCGCGCCCGGTCTGCTCGGCGTTCGCCGGGCGCGCCGCCGCCGGGGTGCGCGCGCTCATCCGCCGAGTCCGCTCAGGCCGGTGGGCACGTGCATGGTCTTCACGGTCTTGCCGCCGCCGACGTACATGTGGACGCCGCAGGGCAGACAGGGGTCGAAGCTGCGGACGGCGCGCATGATGTCGATGCCCTTGAAGTTCTCCGGGGTGTTCTCCTCGAAGATCGGGGTGTTCTGGACGGCGTCCTCGTAGGGGCCGGGCGTGCCGTAGGAGTCCCGGACGCTGGCGTTCCAGGGGGTGGGCGGGTACGGGTGGTAGTTGGCGATCTTGCCGTCGCGGATCACCATGTGGTGGGAGAGGACGCCGCGGACGGCCTCGGTGAAGCCGACGCCGAGCCCCTCCTCGGGGACCTCGAACTTCTCCCAGGTCTGGGTGCGTCCGGCGCGGACCTCCGCCAGGCCCTTCTCCGCGCAGTGCAGGGCGACCGCGGCGGCGTACGCCTGGAAGTAGGTGCGGGCGCGGTTGCGCTCCAGCGCGTTGGACCACTTCGGGATCTTCCACTCGAAGGTGGTCTCCGGCTTGGTCATGGTGCGCGGCAGGTTGATGACCACGCTGTGGCCGGTGGCCTTCACGTACCCGATGTCGACGAGCCCGGACAGGGCGGTGGACCACAGCCGGGCGATGGGGCCGCCGCCGGTGTCCAGGGCGAGGTGGTCCTTGCCGTCGAACCAGCGCGGGGACATCACCCAGCTGTACTTGTCGTCGAAGTTCCGCTTCTGCGGGGCGGGGATGGTGTGCTGGTTCCACGGGTGGCGCGGGTCCACCGGGTTGCCGAGCGGGTCGTGGGTGACGAACTGCTCCTGCCCCTGCCAGTCGTCGTAGTAGGAGCTGCCCAGCAGGATGCGGATGCCGAGGTTGATCTCGGTGAGATCGTTGGTGACGAGCTTGCCGTCGACGACGACGCCGGGCGTGACGAACATCCGCCGGCCCCAGTCGGTCATGTTGGCGTAGGTGAAGTCGCAGTACTCGGGGTCGTTGAGGGCTCCCCAGCACCCGAGCAGGACACGCCGGCGGCCGACCTCCTCGTAGCCGGGCAGGGCCTCGTAGAAGAAGTCGAACAGGTCGTCGTGCAGGGGGACCACGCGCTTCATGAACTCGACGTACCGCATCAGGCGGCTCATGTAGTCGGTGAAGAGCTGCACGGAGGCGACCGTGCCGACGCCGCCCGGATAGAGCGTGGAGGGGTGCACATGGCGGCCCTCCATCAGGCAGAACATCTCGCGCGTGTACCGGCTGACCTGGAGGGCCTCGCGGTAGAACTCGCCTTCGAGCGGGTTCAGGGAGCGCATGATGTCGGCGATCGTGCGATAGCCGTGCTCGGCGGCGTGCGGGGCCTCGGTGCGCTCGGCGAGTTCGAGGACGCCCGGGTTGGTCTCCCGGACCATCTTCTCGCAGTAGTCGACCCCGACCAGGTTCTCCTGGAAGATGTTGTGGTCGAACATGTACTCCGCGGACTCGCCGAGGTTGATGATCCACTCACCGAGGTGCGGGGGTTTCACGCCGTACGCCATGTTCTGCGCGTACACCGAGCAGGTGGCGTGGTTGTCGCCGCAGATCCCGCAGATGCGGCTGGTGATGAAGTGCGCGTCCCGGGGGTCCTTGCCGCGCATGAAGACGCTGTAGCCGCGGAAGACCGACGAGGTGCTGTAGCACTCCGCGACCCGTTTCTGCTTGAAGTCGATCTTCGTGTGGATGCCCAGGCTGCCCACGATCCGGGTGATCGGGTCCCAGGACATCTCCACCAGGCCACTGCCGTCGCCGGCCGCCTTCGTCCTTGCCATCGTCTTTGCCGTGCCCTTCGTTGCGGATGGGGTGTCGGGTGTGGGTCGTCACCACGGGGGCCGGTAGCCGGTGCTGATCTTCTCGCCGGTGCGGCGCCACTTGGGTTCCTTGTCCAGCGTCTTCGCCGTGATCGTCCGCATGCGTCGGACCACGGCCCCGTAGGCGCCGCTGGCGGTGGTGGAGACCTTGGCGCCGGGGGGTTCGTCCATGAACGGCATGAACTTGTCGGGGAAGCCGGGCATGGTGCAGGCGATGCAGATGCCGCCGACGTTCGGACAGCCGCCGATGCCGTTCATCCAGCCGCGCTTGGGCACGTTGCACTTGACGACCGGACCCCAGCAGCCGATCTTGACCAGGCACTTCGGCGAGTCGTACGTCGTCGCGAACTCGCCCTGCTCGTAGTAGCCGGCGCGGTCGCAGCCCTCGTGGACGGTGGCCCCGAACAGCCAGGTCGGGCGCAGCTTGTCGTCCAGCGGGATCATCGGGGCGGAGCCGGCCGCCTGGTAGAGCAGGTAGGTGAGCGTCTCGGCGAAGTTGTCGGGCTGGATCGGACAGCCGGGGACGCACACGATCGGGATGCCGGCCTTGGACTTCCACTCCCAGCCGAGGTAGTCCGGCACGCCCATGGCTCCGGTCGGATTGCCCGCCATGGCGTGGATGCCGCCGTAGGTGGCGCAGGTGCCGATGGCGACCACGGCCAGCGCCTTCGGCGCGAGCCGGTCGATCCACTCACTGGTGGTGATCGGCTGGCCGGTCTCCGGGTTGTCGCCGAAGCCGCACCAGTAGCCCTCCGGCTTGATCGCCTCGTTGGGGACGGACCCCTCGACGACCAGCACGAACGGGTCGATCTCGCCCCGCTCGCCCTTGAAGAACCACTCGATGAACGTGTCCGCGCCGCCGACCGGACCGCACTCGAAGTCGATCAGCGGCCAGTGCACGGCGACCTTCGGCAGCCCCGGCAGCACACCGAGGACGATCTCCTCGATGCTCGGCTGCATGGCCGCCGTCAGCGCGACCGAGTCGCCGTCGCAGCTCAGGCCCGCGTTGATCCAGAGGATGTGGATCGTGGGTGTCTCTTCGGCCGTCTTCGTCGCCGCCTCAGTCATGGGATCGCCTCCCGGGGAGGTAGGGGATCAGGGCGAGCGTTCGCCCTAAATATGGCGCAGCACCACGTGACGCCCTGTGGTGTTCCGCTATGTACTGCCATGCCCTTCACAGTTCTTCGTATCAGCCGTTCGGCCGTGACGGGACGCCATGGGGGGCCGTTGCGGTGAATCCGACGGCGGACGGCCCCAAAGTGGTTTAGGACGGGCCCTGGGCGAGGTACGGCGGGGTGTGCCGGGGGCACTCCTTGTGGACGAAGGCCCGGCGCAGGGCGTGGTACGGGGCGTCCGGGTCGTCGAAGGTCTGCCGCATCCGGGCCAGCTCGCGCTCCCGGAACCCGGCCAGCGGGGCCACGCTCTCGCGCAGCTCCAGCTCCGTCTTCTTCGCGGCGATCCGGGCCTCCGTCGCCGGCAGCCCCGCCAGATACGCGGCCAGGCGGCGGACGTCCGCGGCGAACGCGTCGGGGTCGGCGTCCACCACCAGGTCGACCAGCCCCAGCTCCTCGGCGCGCGCCGAGCTCACCGGCAGGGTGTCCCGCATGAGCCGTTCGGCCACCGCCGGACCGACCCTGCGGGGCAGGGTGCAGGTCCAGTACTCCGAGCCGTACAGGCCCAGCAGGCCGTAGTGGGGGTTCCACACGGCCCCGGAGCGGCACCACACCTCGTCCGCGGCCAGGGCGAGCATCGCCCCGCCCGCGGCGGCGTTGCCCGCGACGGCCGCGACGACGAGGCGGTCCGTGGTGGTCAGCACCGCCTCGACCAGGTCGTTCATGGCGTTGATGTTCGCCCAGGACTCGGCGGCGGAGTCGGCGGCGGCCTCGATGACGCCCAGGTGGATCCCGTTGGAGAAGAAGTCCCGCTCGCCGCCCAGTACCAGTACCGAGGTGGGGCGGGCGCAGGCTTCGCGGTAGGCGTCCAGGAGGCGGCGGCACTGCTCGGTGCTCATTGCGCCGCCCGGGAAGGAGAACGAGAGACAGCCGACGCTGCCGTCCTCCCGGTAGCGGATGTCGGTCCACCTGGGGTCCGCCGCCTCGGGCAGCGGGGGCGGGGCGTGCTCCGGCAGGGGCGGCAGCCGGTCGCCCAGGGCCTGCACGGCCGGGAGTTTGAAAGGGCGCGGCTGCCCGGGCAGCCGGCGGGGCCTCAGCTCGGGGATCCACACCGCGCCGTCCGTGGTGGCCCGGCAGATCGCCCCGGCCCGGGTGGCCAGCAGCTCGCCCGGGCTGCCGCGCAGTGCGCCCTCGGGGTGGCCGCCGTGCAGATACCACTCGACGCCGAGCAGCACGTCGAGCACCCCGGGCTGCGAGTCGGCGGCCCGCAGCTTGCGGACGACCGTCCGGGTGGAGTCCTCGGCCCAGTCGATCCGCCGGACGCTCTGGTCGAGACAGGGACGGACGCGCAGGAGGCCCTCCCGCTCACACGCCTCGCTCTGTCGGCGCGGCACGTGGGTCCCGCCGGCGAAGCGGTCCACGGCGAGGAGGACGGCTTCGAGGGCGGCGTCGGCGATCTCGCCCCGGTACAGGTCGCTCTTGGCGACCGGGGGGACGCGGCACGCCACCGAGGCCCAGACGTCGCCCGCGTCGAGCTCCCCGTTCGCCTGGAGGACCGTGACGCCCCACTCGTCTACGCCCTCGTGGATCGCCCAGTCCAGCGAGGACGGTCCCCGATCGCCCAGGGGCCCTGGGTGGACGACGAGGCAGGTGTAGGCCGTCCACACCTCCTCGGGGATCGCCGTCTTCAGTATCGGCGCGACGACGAGTCGCGGATCGTGCCGTCGGACGGCGGCCGGCAGGGAGACGTCGGGGAGGGCGAGTTCCACCGCCACGTGGTGGCCGCGGTCGCGGAGCTCGGCGTGGACACGCTGGGTGAGGCTGTTGAACGCGCCGGCCACGAGCAGGATGTGCACAGCTGTCTCCAGGCGGACGAGGGGCACGCCGGGACGTCCCGGCCGACTGCGATCCTCCGGTGCGCCCGGCGACCGCCGCCGCCGACAGACGGTGAGGTCATCCGAAAGCGGACGTGGATGCGCCGTCCGGCCTCACCGTCGTCGGGTCTCGCCGTCGTCCGGTCTCGCCGTCGTCCGGCCTCAGCGTGCGGACGACGCCGTGATCAGCGTGGCCGCAGGCCGCTGATGACGCGCTCCCAGCGGGAGCGGGTGGCCCCGAACCGGGTCTCGTGCGTCCAGATGTGGGTGCAGGACGGGCACTGGAGATGCAGCAGGCTGCCGGTGTTGGAGAGCAGGTAGCGCCAGTGCGTGGAGCAGCTGCGCCCCTCGGCGCACGGGTCGCAGCCCTGCCGGTCGTCACAGTTCGGGCAGGCGACCCAGGCGCGACGGCCGACGTCGGCCAGCGGATCAAGGGGCAGCATGGCCGTCCCCTCGCCCGGGGAGCACGCCGGCCGCGACCAGCTCGGCGTAGACGCGCTGCTGGTCGGCGTCGAGGCCGGAGTACAGCAGCGCGTACGCCTCCTGCTCGCCGCGCAGGGCCTCGCCGGGATCCCAGTCGGGGCCCACGGCGTCCAGGACGTGAGCCCGCCGGAGCATCTCGTGCGCGCTGAGATCGATGGCGAAATCGGAGGACATGCGACCGAACGTAGGTAGGCCTTCCTCCCGCGGGCAAGAGCAGGTGGGAGAAGTCACAGCCCGCAAGATCGCGTCTCTGAGCAGCGCGGCCGAAATACAGCGCAACCTTCTGGTCATTCCGGTTGTCTCAGTAGATATCCGACAGACCAAGCTTCGGGGGAGATCATGGTACGAACCAGAACCGTCTGGGCGACCGCCGCCCTGCTGACCGCCACGCTGGCCGTGGCCGCGGCCCCGGCCGTGGCCGCGCCGACCACCGCGCCCCGGGCTGCCGCCGCCTGCCCGACCGGGTGGGGCAGCCTCGACAAGACGTCCTTCGCCGGCACGTCGAGGCCGCTGACGAACGTCAGGACCGGCCGCCACGACTGCTACGACCGGTTCGTCATCGACGTCCCCGGGGCGGCCAGCGCCGCGCTCGGCTACTCGGTGGGCTATGTCGACCAGCTCTACCAGGACGGATCCGGCCGGCCCATCGCCGTCGGCGGCGGGGCCGTCATCGAGGTGCGGGTGAACGCGCCCGCCTACAACCCCGAGACCGGCGCCTCGACCTACCCCGGACGGGTCGCGCAGCCCCTGCCGGGAGTGAACCTCACCGGGTACTCCACGTTCCGGGACACCCGCTACGCCGGCAGCTTCGAGGGCGTGACGCAGTTCGGGCTCGGCGTCCGGGCGCGGCTGCCCTTCCAGGTGCTGGTCCTGCCCGGCCACGTCGTGGTGGACGTCGCCCACACCTGGTGACAACCCTCCAGGCCGCGATGTCCGACCCGGGGACATCGCGGCCGAGTCCTCGTAGGCTGGCGGTCGCCGCTCGCGCTCCCGCCACCCCCCGCAGAGGACCGGATGCCGACCATCAGATTCGTCAGACTTGTCAAGTACCTGACATCAACTGCCGTGGTTCTCGCCTTTCTGACCCCGGCGCCGACCGCGGTGGCTGCCGGGACACCCGTCCGAGCCGCTCCCCCGGCCGCCGCCGACGCCGCCGCCTGGCAGCCGCCCCTGTCCACCCGCGGCCGCTACATCGTCGACGCCCGGGGGAACCGCTTCCGTCTCAAGTCGGCCAACTGGGACGGCGCGCAGGGCTCGTGGACGGGAAGCGGTAGCACGGCCGACCCCGCCGACCACCACGCCGGCCAGAACTCCTACGGGATCCCCCTGGGCCTGGACCGCGCCCCGCTGCCGCAGTTGCTCGCCGACTTCCACGCGCTCGGCGTCAACAGCATCCGGCTGCCGTTCTCCAACGAGATGATCCACGCGACGGCCCCGGTGCCGGACGCCGCCGTCACGGCCAACCCGCAACTGCGCGGCCGGACACCGCTTCAGATCTACGACGCCGTCGTGGCCGCCCTCACCCGGGACGGGTTCGCGGTCGTCCTCAACAACCACACCAACACCTCCCGTTGGTGCTGTGGTCTCGACGGCAACGAACGCTGGAACAGCGGTCAGACCACCGGGCGGTGGGCCGACGACTGGGTGTTCATGGCCCGCCGCTACGCCGCCGATCCCCGGGTCGTGGGCGCCGACCTCTACAACGAGGTACGCCGTGACGTCCTGGACGACCCCAACTGGGGCCTGGGGGACGATCACGACTGGTACGCCGCGGCCCAGCTCGCCGCGGACCGCATCCTCACCGAGGCCAACCCGGATCTCCTCGTCATCGTCGAGGGAATCAACTGGACCGGGCTGCCCGTGGACGGGCTGCCGCACGAACGCCCGACCCTCGCCCCCGTGCGCACGCTCTCGCACACCCTCGTGGACGCGCACAAGCTGGTCTACTCAGCCCACTTCTACGGCTACACCGGTCCCCGGCACAGCGGCGCCACCGGGGTCGGCGAGACCCACGACCCCCGCTACCAGGACCTGACCCGCGACCAGCTGTACCAAGTCCTCACCGACCAGGCCTTCTTCGTCACGGCCGAAGGACAGCACTACACGGCGCCGGTGTGGATCAGCGAGTTCGGCGTCGGCGGCAGCGAGACGGGGGCCGCGGCCCGCGCCTGGTTCGGCAACCTCACCGACTACTTCGCCGACCACGACGCCGACTTCGCCTACTGGCCCCTGGTCGGCTGGGAGGGCCACGACGACTGGGCGCTGCTGCGCTACGACACGGCCGGGCGGCGGTACGGCATCCTCGACCAGGGCGACTGGCGCGGCACGGCCTGGAGTCGCCTGACGACGGCCGCCTCGCTCAGCGGGCCCGTCGCGTCGGTGGCCGTCCGGCGCATGCTCGCCACCGACCACGGCGACTCCGTGCAGTCGCTGCGGGTACGGGCCGGCGGGGACTGGGATCCGGGAGCGTCCAAGGCCGCCTGCCCCGACGGCCTGCGGTTGACCGGCCTCAGCCACACCGGCGGCCGCGGTCTGTGCTCCGACGAGACGGGCGGCGACCTGCGGGCGCCGGGCAACGAACAGACCGTCGTGACCGACGAACGAAACGTCCCGGCGGGCGGCGACTGGGCCGGCGGCTACACCAAACTCCAGTGCCCCGCCGGGCAGTTCCTCATCGGCTACAGCCGCCGCGGCGAACGGGTGTCGGCCGCCCTGTGCGCCCCCGCCCGCACGCCGCTCGGCGGTGCCGGACGGACCGTCTGGTTCGACCGGTCCGACAACCGGCCGGCCGACGGCGGCGGGGACTTCGCCCAAGGCCGCTACAAGGGTCAGTGCGCCGCCGACGAGTACGCCGCCGGCATCGCCTTCACCACCCGCCTCGGCAGCACGCCGGGCCCCGCGGCCCTGTTGTGCGCCCGACTGCGGCCCTGAGAAAGGCTCGTCCGTCCCCGAACCTGCGCGGAACTGTCCGCAATCGGTAACAGGCGGATCCAGCGCGGATCCCGCACGGCCTTTTCCTCGTCCTGACAGCTGCACGGGGTCAACCACCACGGACGAGGACAGGGCGGACATGGCGCGACATGGCGGGCGGGGATGGCACGGCCGAGTACTCGCGGCGGCGATCGGGGTGACTGCCCTGGCGGCCGTCACCTCTGTCTGGACCGCCCAGGCCGGACCCGTCGACGGATCGCAGGCGGGAGCGGGCGCCTCCGCGAGCCCTTCCGCGCCGGCCGCCCGCGCCCTGGCGGCGGTGTCGGTGGAGATCGCCCACGCCTCGGACAAGGGCGCGCGGGGCGTCAACATCACCATCGACGACGGGCCGGACCCGGTCTCGACACCGCAGGTCCTTCAGGTGCTGCGGGAGAACGGCGTGAAGGCGACGTTCTGCATGGTCGGCACCCAGGCCGAGGCCTACCCGGACCTGGTCAAGGCGGTGGTGGCGGACGGGCACCGGCTGTGCGACCACACGGTCTCGCACGACACCACCATGGACACCAAGTCCGAGTCCTACCAGTCGCAGCAGATCCTGGACGCCGAGCGGATGATCACCGAGGCCTCCGGCGGTGTCCGGCCGATGTACTACCGCGCGCCGGGCGGCGCCTTCACCCCCTACAGCCGCACTCTCGCCGCCTCGCACGGGATGCGGCCGCTGGGCTGGAACGTCGACACCAAGGACTTCGAGCGACCCGGCGCCGACGCCATCGTGGCCACCGTCAAGAACGAGGTGTCCAACGGTCCGACCATCTTGTTCCACGACGCCGGCGGCGACCGTTCGCAGACCGTCACCGCCCTGCGCGAGGTCCTGCCATGGCTGAAGGAGCAGGGGTACTCCTTCGGCTTCCCGGTGCGCTGAGGAACGCCTCCGCGCCGGTTGTCAGCCGAGCACGAACGGGATCCTGGCGGCCAGTTGTCCGAGCGCGGCTCTCTCGGCGTCCGCCGGAGCGCGCCGTCCGGTGCCGACCAGCAGCGCGTCCTTGTCGGAGAAGGCCGCCGGAAACGATGCCCCGGCGATCTCCTCCAGCGCTGCGCGGGCGGCCGCGAGGGTCTCGGCGGGCGGATCTGCGGACGCGGGCAGGTGGGCCATCAGGTCGAGGTGGTGCAGCGTCCATTCCATGACGTACGCGGAGAGGTAGTCGCCGACGGTCAGCACTTCGTCGCGGGTGCCGACGCGTGCGTGCGGGTCGGCGAGTTCGGCGGCGCGCCCGGCCGCGGAACCGACGTCGTCGAAGTGGAACTTGAGCCACCGCGGCTCGCCGTACGCGGCGGCCAGCCGAGGGATCAGCGCGTCGAGCGGATCTTCGCCGGTCGGGGGCTCGACAAGGTCCCAGTAGGTGACCGAGTCGACGGTGGGTTCGGCGTCGGCGGGCGTGACCAGGGTGATCAGGACGTCCTGGGCGTCGACGATCAGATGGCACACCAGGTCCCGCACCAGCCAGCCGGTACAGCCGGACGGCCGTTCCCAGTCGTCGCCGGAGAGTTCGTCGACCGCCGTGCGCAACGCCGCCCAAGAGCGCGTGAAGAGATCCACTTCGGCAAGGTAGCGCCGTGCCGGAGCGGCCGACAAGCGTAGGGGGCCGACGCGTCGCGGACGCCTACTGGGCTCATGTGGGTCGTTGCGCGACCATGGGAGGACGAATCAGGAGTCGCACCAGGGGGAGGGGCGGTCGATGAGCGGTGGCTGGCGAAGGCGGGGACGTCGGGGGAAGGCGGAACAGCAGGCCGAGCCCGCGGAGCCGGAGAATCTCGGGACCGGGGAACTCGGCGAGGGCGTCTCGTACAGCATCACCAGGCGTGAGCGCGCCGACGACGTGCCCCTCGTGAACATCGCGCTCACGATGACGGCGGAGGCGAAGGCGCGGTGGACGCTGAGCGCCGCCTACCGGGACTTGGGCGAGACGCATCACGAAACCCTCACCGCGGCCCACGAGTTGGCCGAAGTGCTGTGGAGACAGGGGGCCACGGACGAGGCGGTCGAACTGTTGCGCTATGTCGTCGCCGGCCGTCGGAGCGTGGTCGGCCACGGCCACCCCGACACCCTGGCGGCCACGTCCTTCCTGGCGCGGGCGCTGGAGCAGCTGGGCGAGTTCGCCGAGGCGGAGCAGCTCACCCGGACGGTGTGGGCGCAGTACGTCCGCGCGTCCGCTGCCGCTCACCCGGACGCCCTGACGAACCTCGCCCGGCTCGCCCGCATCGTGCGCCGACTGAACCGGCCCGCCGAGGCCGAGGAACTGACCCGACTGGCGCTGGCGGGCCGGGAGCAGGTCCTCGGACCGGGGCATCGGGACACCCTGGCAAGCCGCAACGACCTGGCGGGGGCGCTCCGTGCGCAGGGGCGGGCGGAGGATGCCGAGCGGCTGTACCGGGAGGTCGCGGAGGACGCCGGGCGACTGTTCGGCGAGGACGACTCGATCAGTGTGAGCGCGCGCGCCAACCAGGCCGCCGTCCTCGCCCACCAGGGCCGGTGGGCGGAGGCGGAGCGGCACTACCGGGCCGTGGTCGCACTCCGCGTGCGCAACAACGGCGCGGGCCACGTCGAGACGCTGGGCGCGCAGTTCAACCTGGCTTCGGTCCTGCACGGCGCGGGCCATGCGGGTGAGGCCGAGGCCCTGATGCGCACGGTGGTGGAGGGGTACTCCAAGGTCTTCGGCGCCGACCATCCCGAAACCGTCTCCAGCATGAGCAACCTGGCCGCGATGGTGCACCGCCGGGGCGACCGGGCGCAGGCGGAGGCGTTGTGCCGCCAGGTGGTCGCCGCGTACGAGCGCCGCTTCGGGCCGGGCGACCCGCGCACCGCCCAGGCCCGGGCGAACCTGCGGCTGGTCGTGGAGGGCGACCGCTGAACGCCGTGTGCGACGGTACAGATCACACGCCCACGTGGATGTGCGAGGCCCACAGGGACGGGAACCAGGCGTACCGGGTGTGGAGTTCGGTCACCGTCGCGTGCAGCGCGAGCGCGACGTGGTCGTCGCCGATGTCATCCTCGGCGTCGTCCGTCGTCGCCTGCGCCGCGAGCGCCGTGTAGAAGGTCGTCGCCAGCTCCGGAGCCAGCTCGTCCCCGACCGGCCACAGGGTGCCCACCACGTGCCGGAAGCCCGCCAGTTGGAAGGCGCCGGTGATGTGGACGGCCTCGTCCACCAGTTCCTGCCGGGTGGACGACGTCGCACACGCCGACAGATACGCCAGATGTGCGCCGTCGAGGCGGAGGCCCGCGATGTCGGTGACGGTGAGCGGGCGTGTCGCGTGGTCGTGGGTCAGGATGCGGCAGGCCGAAGGGTCCTGTGTGTCGGCCACGGCGTGGCAGGCGAAGTGCACGGACCGCGCGTCCCGCAGGGCCTCCAGGACGCGGTCCCTGGTCGCCTCCGCATTGACGAGTGCGACAGTTCCGCGAAGTCCCCGACGGTTCGTCATGTGTCGTTCCACGGCCTGGACTTCGGCGTCCGCGTTCGGCAGGTCCCCCGCCCCCGGGGTGTGCGACATGCCGACGACCAGCTGTTCCGAGCCGCCCCCGCGGGTCCCCGTACGCCGGGTCCTCGCGTGATGGAGCGCGGCGACGGTGGAGGTGTACGAGGACGCCACCCGTGCCGGCACGCACCGCTGGTCGTCCGGGTCGGCTCGGGGGCCGTGGTAGCCGGCCGCATGGAGCGGCAGGAACGCCAACGCCCCTTGCGGGCACCACCACACGCGCGCGGGAGTGCCGTCGGGTCCGGACCGCGAAGGAAGGGCGAGCCGTTCCAGGACCGGTCCGGTGATCGTGTCCCACAGCCACTCCAGTGTCTGCGCGACGGTCTCCTGGCGGGCCAGCCGTTCGCCCAGGCCTTCCGAGCGGTCGGCGGGCGCGCCGACCGCGGCGAGGAACCCGGCCACCCTGTGCCGGACCTCCTCGGCGGTGGTCTCCAGCCGCACCACGTCGAGTGTTCCGTCGGCCACGATCAGCGCGTCGCAGCGGATGCTGACGTTGATCACCACGACCGGTCCCGCCCCGGCCTGCCGGACGATCTCCTGTGCGGCCGGTGGGCGCAGGAAGTCCGCCATGTCGGGCAGGGACCGGATCTCGGCCAGGAGCGCGTCCCATGCGGCCTCGCGGGTCCACATCCGCTCGGCGGCCTGTCGCTCCCGCGCCGCGGAGTACGTGTCGCCGCCGAGCGGCGCCGGATCCTCCATGTCACGCAGCAGCACGAATCGTTCGGCCAGCGCGGGCGCGCGTTCCCGCAGCCGCGCCACGTCGGTCTCCCGAGACCGCAGCAGACGGCCGAGCAGCACGCCGCGCCCGTGTTCCAGTACCTCCAGGGCCTGTTCGGGGCGGCCTGCCTCCAGCGCGTACGCGGCCGCCTCGGCCGCCAGGCCGTGCTCGCGGGCCAGCACGTACTGCTGGTCCGTGCGGTCCAGGTCGCGTGCGGCCAGCCGCGGCAGCAGCCGCACCGCCTCCGTCAGCCAGTGGCGGGCCGCCTCCCAGTCGTGCCGGGTGCCGCACACCTGCCCGAGCGTGCCCCGGGCGCGCAGGCGCCCTCCGACCGGCGCGGTGCGCACCTCGACCGACGCCCGTGCCACCTCGAAGGCCTCCGCCAGGAGACGCTCGTCGCCCGTCGCCAGGAAGAGTCTGTGCAACGCCTCGGCGAGCGCGGTGCGCGAGGAAACCTGTGCCGGGTGATCGGCCGGGTAGCCGGCGACGAGCGTGCGCAGCACCTCGACGCACTCCGTCAGATCGGCGTCGTCTCCCCGGGCCTCGGCTCGGGACCGCAGGGCCTCGGCCAGTTGGAGGAGGGTGATCCGGCCGTTCCCGGAGTCGCCCGGCCACAGGGCGAGCACCTGGCGCAACAGGCCCACCGCCTCGTCGAGGTCCGCGGTGCCGACGCCCTCGGCGTCATGGCGCAGCCGCAGCAGGAGTGCGAGGTTGCCCAGCAGGAACCGCCGTTGGGACCCCCCGGGCGGACACGCGGCGACCGCCGCACGCTGCGTCTCGACGGCCTCGTAGAGGTGCGGTCGGTGGCCGGTGTGCTCATAGCGGGCGCGCTGGGCGCTGCTGAGGCTGGACAGCAGCGCGGGGAGGTTGGCCGAGTGCGGCGGCAGGACGGCCAGGGCCCGCTGGAGGTGGTCGACGCACCGGTCGAGGTCGCCGAGGTCGTGGCGGTCCACGAACCGCTGCAGCAGGTTCTGGCCCAGGGACCCGTGCAGGGCCGCGAAGTTGAGGCTGTCCGGGGAGGCGTGTCCGACGGCGTCCCGCTGGAGTTCGATGGCCTGGTCCAGGTCGGCCGCGTCGCCGGTGCGTTCATGGCGGTGGGCGAGTTGGACGGCGAGTACCGAGGCGGCGGCTCCGGCGTTCTCCGCGGAACCCTCGTCCGCCCCGAACACGTCGAGAGCGGCGCGAAGCCGGGCGATCGCCGACTCGAGGTCGGCCGGATCGTCCGTGAGGCCGTACCGGCTCGCGTGGGCCTGGCCCAGTTCGAGCAGGGGCACCCCGCGGTTCAGGTCGTCGCGGGGCAGCGTCCGCACGCTGCTCTGCAGGGCCCGCACGGCCCAGTCGACCCAGTGCACCTGCCCCGAGAACTCGGCACGCTCCACCGACAGATCCGCTGCCCGAAGGGTCACCATGAGGCGGCTGAAGTCATCGAGGGAGGGTTCCGTCTCGAGGACATGGCGCAGGAGCATGACCGCCTCGTCCAGTTCTCCGAGACCGCCGTCGAGCCGGAATCGGTCCACCAGGCACGCGGCGAGATTGAAGGCCGACTCCCACGGTTGCGCGCCGCCGTTCCTCAGCGTCTCGTCGCGGGCGCTGCGCAGGATCTCCACCGCCTCGTCCAGCGCCGACCGCTCCCGCGTCAGGTCGTACCAACTGCTCAGGAACGAGGCCAGGTTGACCTGGCGAGCCGCCCGCTGCGGGCTTCCGGGCGGAGTTTCGGCCAGCGCCCGGCGTTGGACCGCGACGGCCTGGAACAGGTGCTCCCGTTCCCCGCCGAGGTCGTACAGCTGCCCCAGGACCTCCGCGAGACCGCCGAGTCGGGTGGCGCGATCGTCGTGCAGCGCGGGCGGGAGCGTCATGGCACGGCTCAGCAGGTCGGCGGCCTCCTCCAGTTGGAGACGCTCGCCGGTCCGGTGGTGCAGCTGTTGCAGGGCGCGGCCGAGCCCGTAGAGGTAGTCCTCCCGGTACGGCTGGTCCTCGGGGGCCGCGTCGAGGGCCCGCCGGTAGTGGTGGACCGCTCGCTGAAGGGTCGGCAGATCGCGCGTGTGCCCGTACAGTTCGGCCTCGGCATGAGCGAGGTTTCTCAGGTGCACGTCCCGACCGGGGCTGTCGTCGGAAGTGGCGTCGACGACCTGACGGTGGAGGTCCCGGGCACGCGACAGGGCGGCTAGGTCCCCCGTGCGCTGGTAGAGCTCCAGCTCCCACAGGCCTTGACGATGCAGCTCGCCGACCGACGCCCCGGCGGGCCGCCCACGGCGGGGAACATCACTGCTCATACCGACACCATAAGGTCGCCGGGCCGTCGGGGGCAGTGGGCCTCAACTCCCGGGCGTGGCCGGCGGGTCGAGGGGGTCGGGCGGGTGGGCGTACCGATCCGGCGGGGGCAGGCCCTGCCGCCAGTGTCGGCAGAGTTCCTCCGCGAGGGCCCGTTCCTCCTGGAGGCTGTCGGGCAACGGCAGGTGCAGGGCCGTCAGGAGGTCGAAGCGGTGCAGTTCGAACCCCGCGCGGACGGCGTCGCCGTAGGTGAGCGCCGCCTGCACGGCTCCGTGGTACGCGAGTGCGGCCACCGCGGCGGGGGCCAGGGCGAGCAGCAGCCACCAGCCCGAGCGGAACAGCAGCGCCGCGCCGACCAGGGCGGTCACCGCGTTGGTGACGCACAGTCGCGCCGCCCCGTCGAGAGAGTCACGGCAGTCGTCGACCACGGCCCGCGCACGGTCTCCGAGCACCGGGTACAGCCGCGGCCAGGCGACCGCGGCGTCCCAGCCGTGGTCCCGGCCGGCCGTGTCGCGCAGGGCCGCCAGCACGTTGCCCAGGGCCGTCGGCCGTACGAGGTGGTCCGGGAGCGGATACCGCCGGCGCAGGACGGCGGCCGCGGCGCCCGCCCGCTGCACCTGCTCGGGGGACGGCTCCCCCGCCGCCCCGGTCAGCTCGGCGCGGGCCGCCAGCCGTGCCTTGCGCCGACGCTGCCACGCCCGCCCCGCGCCCGCACCGGGCGCATCGGGCCGACCGCCCTCCAGCAGCCGCATGACGGCCAGCTGGAAGGGCTGGAAGACGACGGCGATCACGGTGGTGCCGACGAGGATCCACACCGCCTCCCCGGCGCCCACGGCGGTGGCGGTGCGCCAGGCGCGCCGCAGCGACACATCGCTCCCGGGCGCCCCCGCCCAGACCAGGAGCAGGACGAAGAGCGTCGCCGTGTACGTCGGCAGATAGGCCACCGAGAAGAACCTGACCGAGCCGTCGAGCGGCTTGGGGACGGCGGGCCCGAGGCTCACGCGGGGCTCACCTCAGTTCCATCGGTCCGTGTTCGCCGGCCTGGCACACCGGACGGTACCGGTCGTCGTAGAAGGCCGCGTAGGCGTGACTCCCGCACACCGCACAGCGGAACGCGATCACACTGAACCGGGTCGACTCCCCGGGAGCCGCGGCCCGCACCTCGTCGCCGGAGCCGCGGGTCGGCTGCATCCCCAGGACGGTGCGCAGATACGTGCTCGACGTGGCCCCGATCTGCACGTCGCCCACGACGATCAGGATCCGGTCCAGGCGCTCCTCCAGGACCAGCAGCCGTCCCAGAGCCTCGGCGGCGTCGTTCAGAGCCGTCCCGGCGGGCAGCAACACCCGCTCGGAGCCCTCGACTTCGGCTCTGGGATCCACCAACATCACGTAACTCATACGGTGTTGTCGCCCTCCGCATCTGCCACGGCTGCCGTGGCCGACCCACCTTAACGCGGCAGGTCGGACGGCCGTCGCCGTGCCGCCCGCCTCCTCACCGGACCGCGGCCTGCCCGTACGGGATCAGCCGTACGGGGCCCACCAGGCCGTGGTCCTGCCGGGCGACGGCCCCGAAGACCGAGGGCCGGGCGACCCGGAGCCGGTTGACGAGCGGGGTCGCCACCTCCACCTCGATCACGTTGCGGCCGCGCCGCAGCAGCGGGCCGACGTCGACGACCGGGTGGAGTCGGTCGACGGGCGGCGCGCCGACGCCGTTCACGGTGACGCGCGCGGTGTCGGAGACCTGGCCGAGTTCCAGGCGGGCGCCGTGCGAGGCGGTCCAGCCGGAGGGCAGTTCGATCGTCGTCCGGTAGCGGCCGATGCCCGCGGAGTCGGCCAGTTCCGGGATCCGCGACCAGGGCAGCAGGGCGTCCAGGGACAGGGTGCGGTGGACGCGTTCGGTCCGGGTCGCGGAGGATCCGGGGTACCGGTCCTCGACGTCCAGCCGCCACTGGCCCGGGGTGATCGGGGCGGGCACGGACGGGATGGCGGTGGTGACCGTACGTCCCGAGGAGAGTCGTGTCGTGTAGGTGCCTCCGGTCTCCGAACGGAGCGTCAATTTCCCGCCGCTGAACCGCACTTCGGGCGCGTCCGTAGCGATGGCGTGCGGCCGTGCCCCGTTGTGGTCGCCGAAGAGTCCCGGACGTCCCAGGGCGACGATCATCGCCTGGCCGGGCTGGAGGGCGACCCGCACGGTGACGTCG
This sequence comes from Streptomyces sp. NPDC050263, assembly GCF_040655955.1. Classification (NCBI taxonomy): domain Bacteria; kingdom Bacillati; phylum Actinomycetota; class Actinomycetes; order Kitasatosporales; family Streptomycetaceae; genus Streptomyces; species Streptomyces sp. NPDC050263. Next base: position 63,251 of record NZ_JBFAKW010000047.1, read on the forward strand.
CCGCCGTCCTCGGCGTACCGGGCGATCCGGGTGACCGTGCCCGTCCACGGGTCCAGCAGGTACGGGACGGTCTCCCCGTTCCTGGTGCGGCGGGTGTGGCGCAGGGTGACCTCGTGGTCGATCGCGGCCACGGGCGGTTTGACCGTCTCGGCGTGCTTGCCGTTGCAGAGGTAGTAGTAGTCGGCGTCCCGGGTGACGCGGTGCGCGTTCAGCAGCGTGGACGCGGTGGCGTGGCGGACGTCCGGTGCGACTCCGAGCCCGGCGAGGGCGTCGCCCACGGCGGTCTTGTCCGTGACGCGGACGACGTGGGGCAGGCCGAGCAGCCGGGCGAGGAGCCCGCGCAGCCGGTCGGTCTCGCCGTCGTCGGGGATCCCCGGGGTCAGGGCCTGGTCGAAGGCGCCCAGCAGGACGATCGGCAGCCCGGCCTCGGCCAGCCGCAGCAGGTGACGGGCATCGGCCACGGCGAGGGTGGGGGTGGAGCCGTAGAAGAAGTCGCCCTCGACGAAGAGGGCCTTGTAGGCGGGTCCGTCCGGGGCGAGCCGGCCGGCCGAGACGGTGGCGCTCGGCAGGTCGAGCAGCGGACCGCTGAGGAACTGGTGGGTCCAGCCGAGCGGGACGCCGGTCGCGGTGAACCAGGAGGCGCCGATGCCGGTCGCGGCGTAGCCGGTCTGCCGGAAGACGGCCACGTCCGCGCGGGCGGTGCCCGACTGGAGCACCCCGTGCACCCGGCCGAGGTAGGCGGCGAGGTCCGTGACGTGGTGCCAGGTGGGCTGGCGGGGTCCCCACGACTCGCCGTAGCCCGGACCGCCGTTGTACGGGCTGAAGGCGGCGAAGCCGGGCCAGTGCGCGCCGGGGGCGGCGGCGTAGGAGAAGCCGTGGACGACCGTCTGGTTGACCCCCGCCGCGTAGGCCCCGCCCATGGTGCGCAGGAAGCGGTCCCAGGTGGTGCTGTACGCGGAGCCGTTGTACGCGCCCGCCTCGCAGGACAGCACCGTGCGGCCCGCCATGTCCCGGCCGCCGGCGAGGCAGCGGAAGTCGTCGAGGTTCTTGAAGCCGAGGGACTCGCCCTCGGGGTGGTCGAGGATCGCCGCCGACGCGATCGCGTCGGTCTGGAGGCCGTAGGGCTGGGCGCGCAGGGTCATGCCGAGGGAGTGCGACCAGTCCCGCAGGGCGCGGACGTGATGACGGTTGAACAGGTCCGAGAACGTCTCCCAGAAGTCGTGCCGGATCTGCCGGGTCAGCTGCGCCTCGAAGGCGAACACCTGGTTGCCGTCGCTCAGGATCAGCGCGGGCAGGTACGGCAGGAGGGGGCGGCCGGTGTGCTTCTCGAAGGCGTCCGGCAGCGCGGCCGTCCAGGTCAGGCCGTCCGTCTCCAGCTCCACGGAGTCCTCGAAGAAGGCGCCGCCCGCCGCCTTCAGCAGGCTCCGCAGGACGGGCGTCAGCAGTTCCCGCTCCCAGAAGCCGGTGACGGCGGCGGTGCCGGCCGGGGCGAGATGGTCGACGACGTAGGCGGCGGGCGCGGAGTGCGGGCCGGACTCGGGCTGCTGACCGCAGCCGCGCGCCCAGTAGGAGATCAGCGCCCACTCCCCCGCCTCGGGCGGCGTCCAGGTCAGGGTGCCGTCCTGGTCGACGGTGGAGGTGAGGTCGCGGACGCTGGAGAGGTCGAGCCCGGTCTCCTTGCGCGTGGAGTGCGCGGGGTCGACCCGGGCGGCCTGCACGGCGAGGAGCCGCTGCCGGGTCACACCGGCGGCGGGCTCGTGCACGGGTGGCGGCACCGGTCCCCGATAGGTGGCTCCGCCGCTCAACACGGCGCGGCCGTGGACGAGTTCCTTGGCGGCGGCCTCGTCGTCCGGGGTGAGGCCGGGCACCGCGACGGGCCAGCTCGGGCCGAGCGTGAGGTCGAGGGTGAGGCCCCGTCTCGCGGCGCGGCGCAGGGCGGCCTCGACGCCGTCGCGCCAGGGCCTGCTGCCCCAGCCGTGCCGCTCGGTGTCCAGGACCGACTTGTCCTTGACGCTGTGGTGGACGGCGGCTATCTCGGCGCCGCCGAATCCCGCGTCCGCGATCTGGTCGACCTCGCGGGCGATCTCGTCGGGGTTCACCAGACCGTCCGGCCACCACCAGCGGAACTTGGGGCGCACCGGGCGGGCGGGGGCGGCGAACCACTCGGCGGCGCTGCCGCGCGCGTCGGCTACGGGCTGCGCCGCCGCTGTCGTCCCGGACGCCAGAGCCCCCACGGTCCCGGCCGCGATGCCCGCCGTCGCCCCGGCGGCGAGGACCGCCCGGCGCGACATGCCGTTTCCGTGGGCGAAGGATTCCCCCTCGAACGGTTGCTGCGCGAAAGGATCCTGCGCGAACGGTTGCTGCATGAGCGCCCCCCCAGGTGGTACTGCATGATTTGAATCGTTTCAATCATGTGCGAACGCGGGAACGCTAAGTGGTCTGCGTCGTAAGTCCTTCGGGGGTTGACTTCGGTGTTGCTTGTAGGCGTGCTCGCACTCAGCTGTTGAGGGTGGTGAGGTGGAGGTGGC